>PIVZ01000521.1 GCA_003354045.1 bacterium | reverse complement strand
GCCCTCGACTTCGTCCTCGGACTGGAGCCCGGCGTAGTGGTCCCGGGCCACGGACCGATCACCGATGCCGACGGCGTGCGCGAGCTCAAGGCCTACCTCGAGTACGTGCGTGCCGAGTCGAAGGTGCATTTCGATGCCGGCCTGAACGAGCTCGATGCCGCCAAGAAGATCGACCTCGGGCCCTACGCCGACTGGACCGAGCCCGAGAGGCTGATCTTCAACGTCCACCGAGCCTACCGCGAGTTTCGCGACGAGCCCCACGACGCTCCGATAAACATCATAGAGCTGTTCCTGCAGATGGGCGGGCTCTTGGAGCACATGCGCGGCTGCTGACGCGCCTTCCGGGATTCTACACCAGGGTCTGGTGCGCGGGCCGCCAGGCATGCCATTCGCGCGATACACAGGTTTGGCATTGCCTGGGCGAGTCGATTCGCACATGTAGACAGGCCGGGCGGCGGGAGCCGCGGCCCCGCGCTCGGGCGCCGCCGGGCGCACCCCCGGATGCTCCTCGCCGTAGAGATCAGGAGACGAAGAAACCATGGAAGAGAAACCTAGCCGGGTCGAGCGCCCCCGAGTCGAGAGTCTGGACGAGATCCTGGGCCAGCCCCTCGACGTGCTCGACGACGGGTTCGTACGCGTCGTCGATTACATGGGCGCCGACGATTCGATCGTCCAGGCCGCGCGCGTCTCCTACGGAAAGGGCACCAAGCAGGTCCACGAAGACAGAGGGCTGATTCGCTACCTGCTACGCCACCGCCACACCACCCCCTTCGAGATGTGCGACATCAAGTTGCACGTCCGCGTACCCATGGACTGCTGGCGCCAATGGATCCGGCACAGAACTGCGTCAGTGAACGAGTACAGCACTCGCTATTCGATCGCGATCGATGCGGCGCAAGAGACGGCGCCCGGGGACTGGCGGATGCAGGCGGCGGGGAACCGTCAGGGGAGTGGGGGGAGTCTCGAAGCGGCGACCGGCGCGCGGCTGACCGAGCGCGAGGCCGAGCTTCATGCGCTTGCGCGTGATGTCTACCAGGAGCGGCTCGAGCACGGGGTTGCGCGCGAGCAGGCGCGCAAGGATCTACCGCTAGCTACCTACACGGAGGCCTACTGGAAGGTGAACCTCCACAATCTGCTGCATTTCCTGAGGCTGCGCATGGACGATCACGCGCAGCTCGAGATTCGCAGCTATGCGCGGACGATCGGCCACGAGATCGTGTCGCGGTGGGTACCCCTTACGTGGCAGGCATTTCTGGACTACCATATAGGTGCGACTTCGCTGACGCGGCTCGAAAGGGGGGTATTACAGGCCATTACCGCAGGCCATCCCGACGAGGCCCTGCGGCTGGCCGAGAGCTTCGGTCTGTTGGCGCGTGGTGCCGACGGACTCAAGCGTAACCGGGAGCGCGCCGAGATGGAGGCCAAGCTGGCCGAGTTCGGTGTGGAGGTTCCCTGGAAGGAGTAGCACTGGGTGTCATCGCCGGCCCGCCAAGCAACCGATCGCGACTCGGTGCTGGCCGAGAGACGTCACGTCATGGTGGATGACATCGTGGCCGAGGCGCGAGAGACGGCGAGCCACATCGGCAAGAGCGAGTTCGCGCCACGGGTGATGGAGGCCATCACCCGGGTACCGCGCCATGAGTTCGCTCCCTCCATGTCCAAGGCGCTGGCTTACGAGAACGCGCCTCTCTCGATCGGCCACGGACAGACCATCTCCCAGCCCTACATAGTGGCACTGATGACCGACCTGTTGGCGGTCGGTCCGCAGGACGTAGTGCTCGAAATCGGTACCGGCTCCGGCTACCAGGCCGCGGTCCTGGCAGAGATGGTCAAGCGGGTCCACACCCTCGAGATCGTCAGGCCGCTTGCCGTGGCAGCAAGGGAGGTCCTCGAGCGTCTCGGTTACGACAACGTCGAGGTGCGCAGAGGGGATGGCAACCTGGGCTGGCCGGATGCAGCGCCGTTCGACGGGGTAATCGTGACCGCAGCCGCCAGGGCGATCCCGCCACAACTGGTAGAGCAGTTGAAGCCGGGCGGGCGGTTGGTGATTCCGGTCGGCGGCGAGCTTCTTACCCAGGATTTGCTGCTGGTGGAGAAGACGGAGGAGGGCGAGATCAAGCAGCAAGTGATCCTCCCGGTCGCCTTCGTGCCGCTAAGGGGCCGCCGTGGGCACTAGCCACTGCCGCATCATCTAGGCGTCGCCGCGCCATCTGGCCGTCGCCGCACCATCTGGCCGCCGCCGCAGCGTCTAGCCGCCGCAGCATCTAGCCGCCGCCGCACCATCTGGCCGTTGCCGCGCCATCTAGCCGTCGCAGCACCATCTGGCCGCCGCGCCATCTGGCCGTTGCCGCAGCGTCTAGCCGTCGCCGCGCCGTCTAGCCGTCGCCGCACCATCTGGCCGCCGTACCTGTACCCCTTGGAACCCGGCCTCAGGCTCGGCCGGGTGTGAACTCGGCCAGGCGCACGGGTTGTCGCCGGGCGCCCCAGGTTCCGGGCAGGGTTTCGAAGACGCCGGCCAGGCGTTCTCCGCAGGAGCGGCAGCGGCCGTCGTCGGTGAGGTTCCAGGCGGTGAGCACGTACCAGTCGCGGCCAATGAGCCTCTTGTCGCAGCCACGGCAGTAAGTGCTGCCGCCCCGTTCGTCACGGACGTTGCCCGTGTAGACGTGGCGAATACCGTGGCTGAGGGCGATGCCGCGAGCGCGGGTCAGCGTGCCGGCCGGTGTGGGCGCCGCGGTTCGCATTTTCCAATCGGGGTGAAAGGCCGTGAAGTGCCAGGGAACCTCTGGGCCCAGCTTGTCGGCCACCCACGCGCTCATCGCGTGGAGTTCTTCGTCTGAATCGTTCTCGCCGGGAATGAGAAGGGTGGTGATCTCCAGCCACACCTCCGTCTCATGCTTGATGTAGACCAGCGTATCGAGGACCGGCTGTAATCGGCCCGCGCACAGCTTGTCGTAGAAGCGGTCGGTGAATGCCTTGAGGTCCACGTTGGCCGCGTCCATGGCGGCAAAGAACTCGCGGCGCGGCTCCTCGGAGATGTAGCCCGCGGTGACGGCCACGCTCTTGACGCCGAGTGCGCGGCAGGCCTTGGCCGTCTCGACCGCATACTCGAGAAAGATGATCGGGTCGTTGTAGGTGTAGGCCACGCTCTTGCATCCGAGCTCGACGGCCGCACGGGCGATGAGCTCGGGCGGGGCCTCGTCCGCCAGCGTGTCAGTCTCGCGCGACTTGCTGATGTCCCAGTTCTGGCAAAACTTGCAGGCCAGATTGCAGCCGGCGGTTCCAAACGAGAGCACCGGGGTTCCCGGCAGGAAATGGTTGAGAGGTTTCTTCTCGATCGGATCGATGCAGTAGCCGCTCGATCGGCCGAATGTGGTGAGCACGATCTCCCCGTCTTGGTGGGCGCGTACGAAGCACAGGCCGCGCTGGCCTTCGCTCAGGCTGCACTTGCGGGGACACACGTCGCACTGGACTCGCCCCTCGTCGAGGCGGTGCCAGTAGCGGGTGGGCATGACAGAACCACTCATCGGGCTTACACTGAGCTTAGGTTTGACGATGCGGACGAGCAAAGACGACACTGACGACCTGGTGCGGCGTCCCGCCGTGGCAGGACAATTCTATCCGGGCAGTGGGAAACGGCTCGAGGCCGTTGTTCGAGGCTATCTCGAGGAGGCCGCCGCGGGTTCTGGACGGACGGTTGAGGCGCAGGCCACGGCGGGGTCTGTGGCAGAGAGCGGCGCGGGCGCCGGCTCCGCGCAGGCGCCCGAGGGTGGGTCGGAGCGTGGCGTTGGTGCCGGGCCCACGGCCG
>PIVZ01000520.1 GCA_003354045.1 bacterium | reverse complement strand
TCGAGGGCCTTGTCGATCATCCAGAGCTCGAGCTGGTGGGCTGTTGGGTCCACAGCGATGAGAAGGTGGGGCGCGATGCCGGAGAGATCTGCGGTCTCCCGCCGCTCGGTGTTGCCGCCACCAATGACGAAGACGAGATCCTCGCTCTCGATGCCGACTGCGTGCTCTACAGCCCGCTGCTCCCGGTGCAGACGGAGATCGTGAGCATTCTCGAGTCGGGCAAGAACATCGTGACGCCGCTCGGCTGGTTCTACCCGTTCAAGAGCAGTGACGTGACCGCCATCGAGGCCGCCTGCCGCAAAGGCGGTGTCACCCTGCACGGCACCGGCATCCATCCGGGCGGCATTACCGAGCGTTTCCCGTTGATGCTCTCGGCTCTCTCACGCGGGATCACTCACGTTCGTTCGGAAGAGTTCTCCGACATCCGCACTTACGGGGCGGAGATGGTCGTGCGCGATATCATGCTGTTCGGCAAGACACCGGCCGAGGCATCGAGTAGCCCCATGCTGCAACTGCTCGGTGGCGGCTTCGGCCAATCGATCGACATGGTGGCTGCAGCCATCGGCGTCGAGCTCGATGCAGAGAAGGGCGCGATCCACGAGATGGCCGTGGCCACCGCAGCCATCGACTCTCCGATCGGCAAGATCGAGCCCGGCCGCGTGGCGGCGCAGCGCTTCACCTGGCAGGGGTTGGTGCGCGGCGAGCCTGTGGTCACCGCGCGCGTCAACTGGCTGATGGGCCAGGAGAACCTCGACCCGGCTTGGAGCTTCGGCCCCGAGGGCGAGCGCTTCGAGGTCGAGATATCCGGCGACCCGCCCGTACACGCCACCTTCCACGGCATACACCCGGAATCCATCGAAGCCGGCCTCGAGCGAAACGCCGGGATCGTCGCCACGGCCATTCACTGCGTGAGCGCCATCCCCTACGTCTGCGAGGCCGGGCCCGGCATCAAGACGTATCTGGACCTGCCGCTTGTCGCCGGCCGTGCGGCACCGGAACTGCTGGCGCGCCGTAGATAAGCTGCGCCGCAGTCAAATCAGCAGGCCTGCTACCAGACCGAAACACCGGCAAGACACAGGTGAGTAGTATGCGTGCGGCCGGCGCTAAGCGGAGCGAGCGAACGGGCGGACGGTCACGAGATCATCGTCTACGACTCGGCGCACGTCATCGACCTTCAGCGTTACCAGAGCCTCAGTTCTTCCCGATGCCGTTATGAACTCGACCTCGAGAGTGTCCGGTTCGTAGACATGAACGATCGCGCCTAGATCGCCGCGCTTGAGCCCGAGATCAGGCAAGTTGCGATCAAGGACGATAGTGTCTGGCACTCGATATTCCATCACCGATCTCCGGGGTAAGCGGTCACAAAGCGCGGGAACTCTCCCGATCCCTACGATACACTGCCTACGAAATGGGTACGACATGGGCGGCTAAGTTGCCGGGATCCGTTCGTGGGCTATGTAGGCGGCCCGTCAGGTGAGGCGTGACGGCGTTGCTTGCATGGCGTGCGCAATAGTCAGGTGGATCGTGCCGGGGGGCTGCCGATAACGGCGAAGACTCGGTGGGGGGCGTGGATGAGATCGCCCGGGAACCTCTCGGCGAGTAGGGCGGCCAGTTCTTGGTCGAACGTTTCGACCTGCTCGGGCGACATGCTTGCACCTACGCCGGCGCTTGCCCTTATGCGGCCGCGCCATCCCTCGGGCGTGTAAGGGGCATCGACGTCGTAAGAAAAAGTCTCGAGGTTGCGGTAGCCCGCTTCACCGAGGTCGCGCAGCCACACTGGATGGACTCCCATCCCGCGGCCCAATTTCCAGTCAGGATTATGGTGTTCGATCAACTCCTCGGTGGCGCGAACGACGTTGCCCTCGATCGGAATCCAGTCGAAGTGCGCTATCACGAGGTTGCCAGAAGGATCGAGAATGCGCGCGGCTTCACTTGCGGCCGCGGGACGGTCGAACCAATGCCAGCACTGGCCGGCGATGACGATGTCCGTCGAAGCGTCATCCAGGCCCGTGTCTTCCGCCCGGACGCAGCGGTACGCGACCTCGACGCCGGCTTCGCGGTCCAACTCACGTGCGGCCTCGAGCATCGACTCCGAAGGGTCGATACCGATCACTTCGCAGCTGCGAAGGGCGAACCCGCGCGCGAGTGTTCCCGTGCCGGTGCCGAGATCGACGACGCGTTGTCCGGGGAGCCCGACGCCGCAATCCGCTACCCGGTCAAAGAAGGAATCGGGGAAGCCCGCGCGGTGGCGGGAGTAATCATTAGCGGTGGCGCCGAAATCCGGGTTCATGCTTTACTCTCTTGCCTCATCAGCCCGGTCACGGCCAGCGAGACAGTCGGGCCGGAGGTGGCTCGAGAAGCACGAAGCCCGGAGTCGCGATCCGCGAAACCACGGACAGCAACCCACATTGACAACGCGGCCCGGGCAGCTATAGCTTGCCGCCATGCACCCACACGATGATACGCCTGATCGATTCTCGGCCGCCTACCCACTTGGGTCTCGTCACGTCAGCTGGCTTTCTTTTCTGACCGCACTTGCTGCGGTCGTATTTTCCTTGCTCGCCGCGGAGGCACACGCGACGTCGCAGGGCCCACTCGATCCGACATCGGTATGGCCGTTGTGCGGGCGCATTGCCGAGAACTCGCCCGGCGGCTGGGTCGCCGCAGACGGCTGTCCGGCCGAACGCTTCGGTAATCCGGACTTTACCGACGCGCCGATATCCTCCACCTTCGGTCCACGACAACTCGTCTCGGGAAACGACCGCTTCGACTTCCACCGTGGCATCGACATTCCTACACCCAACGGTACGCCGGTGTTTGCCTTTGCCGACGGAGAGATCACCAAGGCCGGCGTCGATGCGGCCTTTACCGATCCCGTGGTGCAGATCCGCCATTTCCGGCCCGGCGCGGTGAGCTGCGCCGCCGGCGGCGGCTGCTACCACAGCAACTACCTGCACATGTCGAGCGTGGTCGTGAGCGCCACCGACATCGTGCAGAAGGGCGACCTCGTAGGCTACAGCGGTGAGAGCTCGATAAGCGGCTTCGAGCACATGCATTTCGAGATCCGCGACGCGCCTGCCCAGGACGATTCCAGTGCCTGGCAGCGCGACGCGCTTCATCCCTTGCGGGGGCTTGCCTACCCCGACAGCGGCGCCTCGAACATCTCGCTCGTGCTAGACGGCGTGGACGACAGCGATCCACTCAATCCCATCGTCACTGCCACTGCGACGATTCCGATGAGCGTCGAGCTCGATCTCGAGCGCGTGGAGGCCGAGGTCTTCGAGCGCCAACCCGACGACAGCCTGGTCGCCGTCCCGCAGCCCGGCGACGTCCTGGTCGGTACGACGATCGAAGGCACCGGCTATGCGGTCGAGCCGTCTTGGTACTCGATGGAGACCTGGAACCGGCAGTACACGTACAAGGACAGCAACAGCATCCCCTGGAGCAGCTTTCTGCAGAACGGCCTCTACGAGAGCCCGTACTGGGCGGAGCTGCCGGTGGGCTACGATCCCAACGTCCACATGGACAAGCAAGATCAAAACGACATCCACGTCGGGCAGTTCAACGGCATGTCGTTTGCGCCGATCCAGTACAACGACGAGTCGCCTTTCTACCAGGTGACCTTCATCTTCGAGGCTTTGGTCGGCGTGGCCGATGCTGCCGATCTCTGCGTCCGCGTGCGTGCACTCGACGTGCGTGGGAATTCCACCGCGTGGGCGCGGCATAACTGCCCGGTTGTCACCTGTGCGGACACGCCGGAGTCGTACTGCCGGCTCGGGGACGCCGGCAAGTCGCGCATCGGGATCAAAG
>PIVZ01001103.1 GCA_003354045.1 bacterium | reverse complement strand
CAGTGCACCCACGCCTGTGTTGAGGAGAACAACCAGCACCGCGGCGACCCGGAGCGTAAGGACCAGATCGAGTACATCCGCGTCCTCGAAATGGAGGAGGGCTCGCTGGACGTCGAGAAGTCGGTTCACGACTACGACCACGAGGTCCCGGCGGAAGGCAAGTTCTACATGCCAGTGCAGTGCCACCACTGCCACAATGCGCCCTGCACGAAGGTCTGCCCGGTCGAGGCCACCTGGCAGGAGCCGGACGGCATCGTCGTCGTCGACTACAACTGGTGCATCGGCTGCCGCTACTGCGAAGCCGCGTGCCCCTACTGGGCGCGACGCTTCAACTTCTCCGAGCCGAGCATCCCCGCCGAGGAAGTGAATCCAAAGACTCACTACCTCGGCAACCGCCCGCGTGAAAAGGGCGTCATGGAGAAGTGCCACTTCTGCATCCAGAGGGTGCGCGAAGGGCTGAATCCGGCTTGCCTGGAGGTCTGCCCGACGGGAAGCCGCAAGTTCGGGAACATCCTCGATCCCGAAAGCGAGATCCGCTACATCATCGAGAACAAGCGCGTGTTCGTTCTGAAGGAATCGTTGGGAACGATTCCGAGCTTCTACTACTACTTCGATTAGGCGGAGCGGATGCCCTACCACCTGCGGATGTACCCGAAGTTCATCGCCGGCGCGCTGAAGAGCATGTTCTTCGGCTCCGGCACCTACATGCTCTGGCTCACGATCCTCGGCCTCGGAACGGCCATCGGGATCTACGGCTACATACAGCAGCTGCAGGACGGCCTGGCAGTCACCGGGATGACCGACCAGGTGTCCTGGGGCATGTACATCTCGAACTTCACCTTCCTCGTCGGCGTCGCAGCGGCGGCCGTGATGATGGTGATCCCCGGCTATCTCTATAACCTGAAGTCGGTGCAGGGCGGCGTGCTGAT
>PIVZ01001102.1 GCA_003354045.1 bacterium | reverse complement strand
GTCGTCGAGATAGAGGACGTTCCCCTGGGCGCCTGTCCGGATCAGCTCTTCGTAGATGGGGATGTAGCTCGGGACAGCCGATTCGACGACATCCCATTGAGTAGAGGCCGGCAGCGGAATTCCGAGGTGCCCTGCCAGCCCTGCCAGTCGGTTGAACGGAAGCCCGCTTCCGTACTTCAAAAGGGCGATCATGCTCGCCACCGTCTCGTCGTGTTTCTTCTTCCCTGCCTCTGCGGGCGGGGTGGCCGTGAAGGTTTCGCCGCAGAGATTGCAGCGCAGTCTCTCCAACTCCCAGGCGGTTCCCCAAATCGGTGATTGACCTTTGAGACGGATCAGGCGGAGTGGCTTTTTCAGGTAGAGCTTGCCGCGCACACACTTCGGACACGGATCACCAGGTCGGAGCCGTTAGTGGGGTACGTCGATTCTCTTGGCGCCCTTGTAGGCGTCGGCACCGTTACGACCGTGTCCCTTGGGCTTCTTGCCGCTCTTCTTGTCCTTCCTCGGCTTCTCGCCACTCTTCTCGTCGCTGCCGTCGGAAGGCGGCTTGAGGACTTCGCGCGTCTTCTCGGTCTTCTTCGTGTTGATCGAGAACGACTCACGAAACCGCGCCAGGGAAGCATCCTTCTTTTCTAGCTCGTTGACCACCCAAAGCAGAGTCTCGCCGACGACCAGCAGCGCCTCACGATCCTCGTCGCTGAGCAGGGCCGTCTTGGAACGATCGACGGTCGCCTTGAAGTCATCGAAGTCCAACTCGACGAGCTTTGGTTTGCGGCGGCTCATGCTTTGGCCTCGAGCAACTCGCGGAAGCTCTTCACCAGCGGATACCCCAGCACTTCTTTCTTCGGCTGGGTCGCCTTGCTCGTGCGCGCGTTGTGGCCCAGGCCGGTCGTCTCGCCCAAGGCGATCCAGTTGGCCGCGAGGTAGCACGTGCC
>PIVZ01001101.1 GCA_003354045.1 bacterium | reverse complement strand
CGACGCCGCCGAAGAGACCGGTAGCCGGGTTCCTGTAGCCCATGTATTTGGCCTGCGGGTCCCAGACCCTCTCGAGATCCGGATTCCAGATCAGCGAGACGAGGCTCGGCGAGAAGCCCGACTTCACGTAGGTCTGCGGCGCGCCGGCGTCGTATACGCAGCGGACGAATGGCTCGCCCGTCCGCAGGATCAGGGTCTTGCTGATCGCGTCGTTCGCGAGTGTCACCGAGACGGAGTCGGGACTCACGGAGTCGATCGAGAAGGAGAAGGGCTGTGAGCTGTAGTCGGGGGAGACTTCGCTGAGACCTGCAACATGGTTGCCGTCGTTGTAGTCCCCCTCCGTACCGAACCAGTAGACGTTGTCGCAGCCCATGGCCGTGTCCACCAGCCCGCCGTCGCGTACGGACATGTGCACGATGCGCCCGCCGGCGCTCTCCACGATGAGGAGCAGCCGCTCGTTGTGAATCACGAGCTCAGCGAAGCCGTCGCCGTCCACGTCGTCCGTGAAGGCGTTCAGCCCCGGGCTGTCCCACTCGCCGTTGCCCCAGTGAGCGGCGCTCGCAAAGTAGCGTCCGTTCTTCACGTGCGCGCTGTGGCTGTGCTCCCAGCCGCTGATCGGGCCGCCCAGGCCGTCGTGCCAGCCGGTCTCGTAGAGATTCGTCATCATTGCGTACCAGCCGGCCTCGCTGATCGCGTTCGTCGGCGCGCCCAGCAGCGCCGCCTGGGTGCTCGTCCACATGCCGCCGTAGTTCTGGCAGCTGCCGCCGCCGCCGGCGCAGCCACCGCTGCCGTTTCCGCCTGTGACCCAGGGGATGAAGCCGGCCCAGTGGCCGTACCAGGAGTTGTTCGCTCCGCCGTAGCCGTCGGTGCCGCCGATGCTCCAGTATGTGCCGTTCGTGACGTTCATGTTCTGGGCGCCCGCGAAGTTCGGA
>PIVZ01001100.1 GCA_003354045.1 bacterium | reverse complement strand
CGTGGTCCGCCGGGGAGGTCGCCGGCGGGATCCGCGCCGCGCTCGAACAGCGTGGTGCCGACGTCGACCTGTACGGCGGAGGCGACGCGGCGGAAAAGATCATTGCCTCCTTGCAACAGCACGTCGCCGGCGGGATCGGGTGAGCTGAAAAACTGATTGCAAGGATCGCGCGAAAGGCCAAAGATTCGTCATCGGACCATGGTGAGTCGGGTCGACTCCCGACCGCCGGAACCAAGGAGAATGCCCGTGAATCGCTACTTGATCGCTCTCGCCGTCGGGCTCTGTCTCGCCTGCACTCTGGCTGCCTCCGCACAGGCCGGTGCGATGGGACTGGCGAAGCTCGGCATCGGGGCTTACGGAATCACGAACGTCCCGGTGGTCCAGGACGACGCCGAGACCGGTGCGCTCTACGGTTTCCGCGCTCGCCTGGGATTGCTGAGTGCACTGGCCATCGAGCCGTCGATCAGCTTCATGAAGAACGGCGACGCCGAGGTGGACTATGACGTGGAGGGGTTGGAGGGACGGACCCTGACCATCGAGGGGCCGGACATGACGAGCTTTGCCGTCAATCTGGTCTGGGGCGGCATGGCGTACGGTACCGTCGGCATCGGCGTGACCAGCCTCGATCTGCATCAACCGGGGCTCGACTCGACGAGCGAAACCACCTACAACTTCGGTGGCGGGGCCGAGATCGCCGCCGGCCCGCTCTCCATCGACCTGAGCGCGCGACTCTTCATCATCAACAACGTGGACAGCGCGTCGCGCAAGAACCTGGCCATCATGGCCGGAGTCAACTACTACCTCTTCTAGACGTGCCGGACTGGAGATAGTGAAAGAAAGGAAGAATGTGATGCAGATTCACCGATATCGGCACGCGCTGCCACTCCTCATCGCCATGGTTGCCCTCCTGGCCACCGCCCTCTCGGGATGCC
>PIVZ01001099.1 GCA_003354045.1 bacterium | reverse complement strand
GAACAATTCGCCACCAATGGCCGTATGGGGGCGCTGGTAAACCCCGTGGTCGATCCGCTCTCGCACCAACCAGAGAGCAAACACACACCGGTGCGCATACGCCCCTTCAAGGCTAAGTGGCACGGTTTCATTTTATCGCGCACCGCCTTGCCCGCCCTCAATGTGGAATATCAAGTCACGGTTGTGGGGGATGGTTACTACCGTTATGAACTCGCCGCCATGCAGCCACAAGCGGATTGGTCGAGCTGGGCGCAATCACTTATCCACAGAGAGGAGAGCGAGTGGCAGGAATTTGAAGACGCCAGCGCGCAGCTCTATCGCGGTGCCAGCTATGACAACCATCGCCTCGAAGCGTTGGTGTGTATTGCACCGACAATAGAGGAAACACTGTTGCCGAGCCGTGGCTGGATGAGCAGTGTGTTGCTGCTTTCGGTCTCCTCCAGGTAACCGTTCTCGGCGATCTCGTAGAAGGTCCTCTCGGTGCGGTAGGCCTGCAGGTCCAGATCGATCCGGTCAAAGACGCTCAGGGGCAGGCTCGCGCGGAAGAAAGCGCCGTAATTTCTGTCGCTGTACAGGCGGTTGCGGTCGAACACCTCGCCGAGCGTCGTTGCACTGCCGCTGCGATAGTAGCGGTAGTGGAACACGCCGACCCCGTAGTTGATGCGCCGTTTCAGGAAAAAATAACTGGCCGCGAGGTCACTGCTCGCGATCGAGCGCCGGAAATTGAGCAGGAAGCGCAGGCGGTGGTTGCCGAGCAGATCGCTCAGGCTGATCGCGTTCGCGACCCCGAGGCCCATCGACGACGTGTATGAGAGTCCGCCCGTCGCGCTGCTGCCGAAGGGATCGATCGAGAAGCGCGGGGAGTAGTCCTCCACCTCACCGACGGCGATCTTCTCCTCCTCCACGCCCGCGTCCTCTCCCTGCTCGAGCAGG
>PIVZ01000519.1 GCA_003354045.1 bacterium | reverse complement strand
TGAAAGCCGACTGGACCAACGGCGACCCCGAAATCACCCGTGCCCTCGAATCCTTCGGCCGCAGCGGCGTACCCCTTTACATCCTCTACCACGGCGACGAGACGACGCCGCCGATCATCCTCCCCGAGGTCCTCAACCCGAGCATTGTACTGGGCGCCCTGGAGCGGGTGTCCTGAGCTCGGCGGCGGCGGGATCTGTCACCGCGTCCTCGATACGAACCCGCCCTGTTATCCACTACTTACGGCCCTTCGGCGTCCTATTACAGAGCTGTAATGTTCCCTGTCTGGAGCATTGACCCAATCTTAGTTTCGCTATATCTTCGCCCTTGATGGAAAGGGTAGACCAGACCAGTTCTCACGCCCCGGCGGCGTTTCCCCAGGCACCCCGGCGACCGGTCGCCAACCCTGATCCTGCAAAGCTGCAAATGCGTGCGCGCTCGGAATGCCTCCCGGGTGCGAACGCTGTTGCCGCAGATGGTGGGGCCGAAACGGCCTCCGCCGGACGCATGCAAATGCGTGCGCACTCGAAATGCCTCCCGGGTGCGAACGCTGTTGCCGCAGATGGTGGGGCCGAGACGGCCACTGCCGGACGCATGCAAATGCGTGCGCACTCGAAATGCCTCCCGGGTGCGAACGCCGTTGTCGCAGATGGTAGGGCCGAAACGGCCTCCGCCGAACGCATGCAAATGCGTGCGCGCTCGGGGACGGACCCTCGCGAAAGGAGCCGAGAGGTCGGCCCGGCTGCCCCACGGGCGCCACCAATCCGCCTGGCGGCAGACTTATAGGGTGGGGTCCGAGCGGTGGTTGGTCGCTTGTCTCTCCGAACAGCCCAGCCGTCGCTGGAAGAAGACCAGTCGACAGAGCTGAGCGAAGGTATAGCTATAACTATAGGTATACGTATAGGTGTAGATCTACGATGGTTGAAAACTCGGAGGCAGATGGTGCCGACTGAAGACAAGACTGAGCAGATGGAACCCGCTAACGCAGAACAGATCCGCTACTGGAACGAGGCGGCGGGGCCGACTTGGGTCAAGTACCAGGACAGTCTCGATCTACAGCTCGCCGAACTGGGCAAGCATGCGATGGATCGAGGGCGAATAGGCGACGGCCAACGCGTGCTCGACATTGGTTGCGGCTGCGGCGACACGACTCTCGACATCGCCGGCCGTGTTGGTTCGGCAGGCTCGGTGACCGGCATCGACGTCTCGGCCTTGATGCTCGAGCGTGGACGCGCGACAGCAGCGACGACGGGCCTCGACAACGTCCGCTTCGACGAGGCGGATGCGCAGACCTCCGCCTTCTCACCGGCCGCTTTCGACGTCCTCTACTCTCGCTTCGGCGTGATGTTCTTCGAGGATCCCGACGCCGCTTTCGCTAACCTGCGCGGGAGCCTTGTAGATGGTGGGCGGCTGAGTTTCGTCTGCTGGCAGAAACGGGAAGAGAACCCATGGATGACCCTCCCGGTGATGGCGGCGATGCGCCACGTGACGATCGATATGCCGGCCTCGCCGCACGCTCCCGGCCCGTTTGCGTTCGGCGACAGCGAGAGGGTGCGTGGCATACTCGAGCGAGCCGGTTTCACAGACACGGAGTTCGAGGACCACAGAAGGACAGTCGTAATGGGCGGTGGCGGCACGCTCGAGGAGGCGGTCGATTTCGCGTCACGCGTGGGCCCGGTGGCCAGAGTTCTCAACTCGCATCCTCCTGAAGTGCGTGAGGCGGTGATGGCGGATCTCTGCGAGGTGTTCGCCCCCTACTACCGCGGCGACGGGCTGTACGTCGAATCGGCTACCTGGATGGTGACCGGCCGCGCAGCCTGAGGGCGTCGGTCGCAACATGGCGACCAGTGCCACCGAGCAACGGAAGTCTCACGGCATCGCGAACGAAACCGAGGACTTACGGATGGTTCAGCACATCGCAAGCGGCACCGAGGAGTGACGGGTGGCTCGCCAGGTGGCGGGCAGTATAACGGACCGACTGTTGTGTCGCCGCGCCACCCGTACGACCGCATAGTGACCGCATGAACGACAGCTCACAGAAGGAGCGATCCGGATTGCTCCGCCGGCTGAAGTCGCTGACATCTGCGGTCGGCGGAGCCATAATGGGATTCCTCGTGATTGCTGCCCTGCAGAGCAAGTTCATCTACTTCCCCACCCGCGAGCTCCATACGACGCCCGATCACCTGGGGCTCGCCTACGAATCGGTAGATCTCACCACCGCAGATGGTGTGAAGATTCACGGCTGGTTCGTCCCGGCCCCGGACGCCCGCGCGACGGTTCTCTTCTTCCACGGCAACGCTGGAAACATCTCCGACCGCCTGGCCACTCTCCAGATCTTCCAACGGCTGCGCGTCGATACCTTTATCATCGACTACCGGGGCTTCGGCCAAAGCGAAGGCTCCCCGAGCGAGGAAGGCACCTACCACGACGCCGAGGCGGCCTGGCGCTACCTCGTCGAGGAACGCGGCGTCGCACCTTCGCAACTGGTTCTGTTCGGGCGTTCGTTGGGTGGCGGCGTGGCATCGTGGCTGGCCGCCGAGAAACCGGCGGGGGCCCTCGTCCTGGAATCCACGTTCACGTCCTGCGACGACATGGCGGCCAGTGTGTTTCCGTTCTTACCCGTGCGCCTGCTGATGCGCATACACTACGACAACCTCGAACGCGTCGGCCAAATCGACTTGCCGCTTCTGGTCGTCCATAGCCCCGAGGACGATGTCGTCCCCTTCAAGCTGGGCCGCCGTGTCTACGAGGCAGCCAACGAGCCCAAGCGGTTCGTTGAGATCCGCGGTAGCCACGCAGATGGTTTCTACATAACGGGACCGGCCTACGTCGAAGCTCTGGATGAGTTCCTGAGCGCGCACCTCTGAGCACCCGCACACAATCGAGGGCATTGCCCCTCCGCTAGAGGGTGCGCCGCAGGCCCACGGTCCGTTCAGTGAATCGACTCGACAGTGTAGCGATAGACCTTGATGGACCTCGCCCAGGAGTCGGCCGGCAGTGAGGCCTTGCGCTTGAGCTCGCGCACGAACTCACGGGCATCGGGCAGCTGTTCCCAAACCGAGGGCAGGAAGGTGCCACTGTTCGACCCGTCGCGAAGCAAGACTCCGTCTACTCCTGGCTGTAGCAGAGCGACCAGTTGCTGTTCGGAGTCGCATGCTATGGAGATGAGCGCGCTTAGCAGAGAGATATGCAAGTCGACGGAGGCCAGCTCATGCCTCTCGAGCGGTTCGAAGCGCGGATCCTTGAATGCCGACCGATAGGCATTGCTGGCAACGTCGGCAACCATCGGCCGCGTGGCCTCGATGGAGCCCGTGCACCCACGCAGTTTTCCCTCGATACGCAAAGTGACGAACGAAGCTCGCGGCTCGCGCAGCGCCGCCGGGTAATCGGCGGGACTTACCCGCACCATCTCGCCACCGTCGAGCCCTACCTCTATGGCCGAGCGTGCAACTCCGAGCAGCACACGGTCACGCTGCTCCCTGCCCGCGCCTTCAAGTAAAGACATAGGAACCGTAGCCGACCACGCGGTCGCGCGGGCCGCTCGTGTCTCCAGAGTTGCGCACGTCCACCGTTCGCGCGCTCAGCTTGTGTTTGCGCGCGGAGAGCAACAGACCGCGCACGCCTATTCGCCCACAGGCCGACTCGGGGCCGAGCCCGTCGGGATCGAGATTCTCGATTGCACGCGTCGTTTCCGCGTCCATGCGTCGTGCGGTCTCGTAGTCGTAGAAGTGGCTGAGGTCGGAACTGATGACGATCAACGTCTCGGGCCCTCCCCACAGTTTCTCCAAAACCTCGGTCACGTCCTTGGGCGAGGCATCGCCGACGGCAAACGG
>PIVZ01001098.1 GCA_003354045.1 bacterium | reverse complement strand
GAGACCGGTGTGATCGTGATCAAGCAGATCTAGTTCGCGCCGCAACCGATCGACGGCGAACGGCCTGAACCTGGGAGGATGAACGGGTGATCACCCTCAGAACCTACGTGTTCCTGGACAGCCTGCAGGACCAGCTGGCCGCCTTCATCGGCACGACGTCGCGAGGCTTCCTGCCGGTTCCGGGGGACGCATCCTTGTGGGTCGAGATCGCTCCCGGCCTGGCCATCAATCGCATCACCGATGTGGCCCTGAAGGCGACGACGGTCAAGCCCGCTGTCCAGGTGGTGGAGCGCGCCTACGGCCTGCTCGAGGTGCACGACCCCGACAAGGGTGAGGTGCAGTCAGCCGGCAAGGCGATTCTCGATTACCTCGATCAGGAGGAGGGGCAGCGGCTGAAGCCGCGCGTGGTCTCGCAGGAGATCATCCGCGCCGTCGAGCCCTACCAGGCGCAGATCATCAACCGGACCCGCTCCGGCTCGATGATCCTGCCCGGCGAATCCCTGTTCATCATGGAGACCGAGCCGGCCGGATACATCGTCTTCGGCGCCAACGAGGCGGAGAAGGAGGCGCGCATCAAGCTGGTCGACATCCGACCCTACGGCGCCTTCGGGCGGCTGTATCTATCCGGTTCCGAGGCCGAGATCGACTCCGCCGCCGCCGCCGCCGTCGCCGCGGTCGGCAGCCTGACCGGCAGCAAACCGGCCGGGTCGAAGCACAAAGCGTAGTGCCCCTGATTGGAGCCCCAGAACGGGCAAGAAGTGAGAGAGCGTCGCATCTCGCGGTTGGTAGATCGATCGCACAGCAGAGCGAGAGCACAACGCGAGGAGAACAGAGCGCGAGAGCGCGATGCTCAGATGCCAGCTCCCCGAGGGCGTGGCAAGTGAAAGGAGCAGTGAATCATGTCGGATGCACTGGGCATGATCGAGACGCGTGGT
>PIVZ01001097.1 GCA_003354045.1 bacterium | reverse complement strand
GAGATGGATTCCCGGCATGCTGCAACGATCTTCTGTGCTTCCTGCGTGGCTACCGGCGCGGCCCGGAGGTCACTGCCGCCATCGCCTGCTTAGGGCTCAGCTTCACCTTGCCCTCGGGGTCGATACCGATCACCTTCACCTCGGTCACGTCACCCTCACGCAGGACGTCATCGACCCGCGCAACACGGTGCGCCTCGAGCTCCGAGATGTGGCAGAGGCCGTCACGGCCCGGCAGGATCTCGATGAAGGCGCCGAAGTCAACCACGCGTTTCACCTTGCCGCGGTAGATGCGTCCGATCTCCGGATCCTCGACCAGCGCCTTGATCATCTCCAGCGCGCTGGTGCCCGCTCCCGAGTCGTAGGAGGCGATCTTCACCGTGCCGTCATCCTCGATGTCGATCTGCGCACCGGTCTGCTCGGTGATGCGGCGAATCGTCCGGCCACCAGGGCCGATGATGTCGCGCACCTTGTCCGGCTTGACCTGCAGCACGCTGATCCGCGGCGCGTAGACCGAGAGCTCCTCGCGCGGCGCTGCGAGCGTCTGCTCCATCGTGTCGAGGATCTTCAGCCGGGCTTGGTGGGCGCACTCGAGCGCCTCGGCGAAGATCTCGAAGGAGATCCCGGCGATCTTGACGTCCATCTGGAAGGCGGTGATCCCCTCCCGGCTGCCGGTCACCTTGAAGTCCATGTCACCCAGATGATCCTCGATGCCGAGGATATCGGTCAGGACCTCGTGCCGGTCACCCTCCTTGATCAGGCCCATCGCCACGCCGGCGACCGGGCACTTGAGCGGCCCACCCGCATCCACGAGTGCGAGCACGCCGCCACAGACGGCGGCCATCGACGAGGAGCCGTTCGACTCCAGGGTGTCGGAGATAATCCGGATGGTGTACGGGAAGACATCGTCCGAGGGAATGACCGGCTCGATGGCGCGT
>PIVZ01000031.1 GCA_003354045.1 bacterium | reverse complement strand
CGCATGGCGCCCATTCACCACCACTTCGAGCTAGTGGGCTGGCCGGAGCCGCTCATCATCGTGCGCTTTTGGATTGTCTCCATCCTGTGCGCGCTGATGACGCTGGCCACCCTCAAGCTGCGCTGACTGAGGAGGCGTAGCCGTGCACTACGTCGATGTGAGCGCAACGCAGCCCGCCGGCGCACGCCGCGCTCGAATGCAGGTGGACCTTTCGGTCGAGCCTCCAGGAGCCGACTGACGTATGGGCGCTGAGCACGTACTGGTAATCGGCCTGGGCAGCACCGGCAGGGCCGTTGTCGACCTGGTCGATCGGATGGGCGGGCGCAGCTTCGTTACTGACGACCGCGCGCTCGCGACCTCCGGGCTGCCCGCTTCAGCCGAGGCAGTAGACGCTGCCCGCGCGCGTGAGCTGCTGGCCGAGGTAGACGTGGTCGTGCCGAGCCCCGGCGTGGCGCGCGAGCACCCTTTGCTCGAGGCTGCGGTGGCCAGCTCCGTTGCGGTGCGTTCGGAACCGGACTTCGCGGCCGCCCACCTTGATGCGCCGCTCGTCGCCGTCACCGGCACCAATGGCAAGAGTACCACCGTGAGTCTGCTGGCCGACATGCTCGAGGCCGACGGCCGGATCGTCTTTGCCGGTGGCAATCTCGGCCGCCCGCTGAGCGAAGCGGTAGGTGGACACTGGGATTGCATCGTTGCGGAGATATCGAGCTTTCAGCTCGAGTGGAGTGAGTCGTTACAGCCAAGCGTTGCCGCGTTGCTCAACGTCAGTGCAGACCACCTCGACCGCCACGGCGACATGGCCCGCTACCTGAAGACCAAGCTCGGCCTGTTCGCGAACATGGACGACCGCGGTCGCGCCGTCTTCGGCCGCGATGAGCACTGGTGGCCGGAGGCGGCGGCCTCGGTGCGAGCCAGGGTGAGCACTTTCGGTGAGGGGCCGGTGCCGAGCGGTGGCGAAGGCGTGAGCGTAGATGCCGAGCGTCGTCGTCTCTCGGGCAGCGGCGGCTACGAGGTGCGCCTGCCCGCGCACTGGCCGGCCGCGCCCCACGATTTTCTCAATGCCGCGGCCGCCTGCGAGATGGCTCGATTGCTCGAGGCCGACGCCGGTGCGGTCGAGAGCGCCTTGGCCGCCTTCTCTCCTTTGCCGAATCGCCTGTGCAAGGTGCGCACAGTCGCCGGGGTGGCCTACTGGAACGACTCCAAGGCCACCAACGTGGCCGCAGCGCTGAGCAGTCTGACCACCTTCGACGGCGACGTGGTGCTGCTGGCCGGCGGAGTTTCGAAGAATGCGGACTTCCGGGCGTTGGTCGAAGAGACGGAAAGGATTAAGCTTGTCGTAGCCTACGGGCAGGCGGCAGCCGAGATCGAAGCGGCGGTTTCGGCGAGTATGGATGTCGTCAGTGCGGTGGACCTTGCGGCTGCGGTCGCCAGTGCCGCGGCCAGCGTGGCGCCGGGGGACACGGTCCTGCTGGCGCCCGCATGTGCGAGCTTCGATGAGTTCGCCGATTACGGCGAGCGTGGTGCGCGCTTCGTGGAGTTGGTGGAGAAGTTGGAAGAGGTGAGGTGATGCGGAAGAGGCAGAAGCAAGCGCGAGTCCAGGTAAAGATTTCCGACCGGTCCGATCCGTGGATCCCCGGCGTAACCACGTTGCTGGTGGTCTGCGGCATGATCTTCGTGCTCGACACGAGCTACTTCTTCTCCTCGCAGAACTACAACGACGGCCTGCGCGTGTTCTTGAAGCACGTGTTCTCGATAGGCGTGGGCGTGGTGCTGCTGCTGGTGCTCTCCCGCCTTCGCTCCGATCTCGTCGAGCGACACGCGCTCAAGGCACTGATCGCCTCGCTCGCGTTGCTGGCCCTCACCCTGGTGCCCGGTGTGCAGGTGTGCGCCAACGGAGCCTGCCGCTGGATCTCCCTGTTCGGCGTCTTCAACTTCCAGCCGGCCGAGCTCGTCAAGGTCGCCTTCGTCATCTACGTGGTTGCACGCCTGACCCAGAATTCAGATAAATTGAGCGACCTGCGCAAAGGCATCCTGCCGGTGGCCGCCCTGATGGGCGGGATCGGCGTTGCGCTGTTACTTCAGCCCGACTTCGGCACGGCCGCGCTCCTGGGCGTGCTCGCACTCACTTTGATGTTCATGGCCGGTGTGCCGCTGTGGCAGCTTTCGACTTTGGCTGCGCTCTCCGGGGTGGCCGGCTACGTGCTGATCAGGATGGAACCCTATCGTATTCGCCGCTTCGCGTGCTTTCTCGATCCCGAAACCGATCCGCTCGGCGTGTGCTGGCACCTGCGGCAGGCTCTCATGGCTTTCGGGTCCGGTCAGCTCGGCGGCCAGGGTCTCGGCGCCTCCACGCAAAAGTCGGGCTGGCTGCCCGAGGCGCATACGGATTTCATATTTTCGGTCGTGGGCGAGGAGACCGGACTCATCGGCGCGGTGATCGTGGTCGTGTGCTTCGCGCTGTTTGCCTACCGCGGGCTGCGCGTGGCCCATCGTCACCCCGATATGTTCGGCCAGATGCTGGCGGCCGGGCTCACCCTCATCATCGTCATGCAGGCGCTTCTGAACATGGGAGTCATCCTCGGGCTACTGCCGACCAAGGGCATCGGGCTTCCCTTCATCAGTTATGGAGGCTCTTCGATGATGGTGCTGCTGGCCGCCACTGGATTACTGATGTCGCTCTCGCGGGAGCTTCGGGAGCGGTGAGGCTGGGGCTGGCGGGCGGCGGTACCGGGGGCCACCTGTTTCCAGGTCTGGCGGTGGCCGAGCTCGCCCGCGACAGCGGCGTGGCCGGCGAGATCGTCTTCTTCGGGGCCGCGCGTGGGATCGAGGCACGCCTGGTCCCTGCCGCCGACTACGATGTGATTCTCGAACCGCTCGAAGGGGTGGTCGGAAGAGGTCCGCTTGGCGCGCTCAAAGCCGTTGCCAGGCTGGCCGGCGCGACCTGGCGGGCGCGCACGGAGATCCGCCGCCGACGCCTCGACCTCATGATCGGGCTCGGCGGCTATGCATCGGCCGCCGGTGTAGCAGGCGCGCGACTGGCTGGCGTTCCCGTCGTTCTTCTCGAGCAGAACCGCCATCCCGGTCTTTCCAACCGTGTGCTGGCGCACCTGGCCGCGGCAGTGTGCACGAGCTTCGAAAGTAGCGCTGCAGCCTTCCCCAGCGGCCGCGCCCGTTTCACCGGCAACCCACTGAGAAGCGGCTTCAACGACGCCCCAACCTACGAAGGGCGCGACACACTGCTCGTCTTCGGTGGCAGCGCGGGCGCGCGCAGTCTCAACCGAGCGGTTACCGAAGCGTTGGCGGCCGTTGCCGCCGAGCTGGAGCTTCCGCCCATCGTCCACCAGGCCGGCCCGGCTGCCGTCGAGGAGGTGCGCTCTGCTTACGAGCGCGCCGGCATCAGTGCCGAAGTCGTGCCCTTCATCGACGACATGGCTGCGGCCTACGCGCGTGCGCGCCTTGCGGTGTGCCGAGCCGGCGCCACCAGCGTGGCCGAGCTGGCCGCCACGGCGACGCCTGCCGTGCTGGTTCCGTTCCGATTTGCGGCCGCCGGCCATCAGATGGAGAACGCACGTGAGCTCGAGGCCGCCGGTGCTGCCGAGGTCATAGACGACGACGAGCGATGTGCGGAACGGTTGCGCGAGGCCCTGGCGAGGTTGCTCGTAGCCGGGGCAGGGTTACCCTCAATGTCGGCGCAGGCGCGTGTTCTGGGCCGCCCGGGGGCAGCCCAGCGAGTGCTCGGCGTCGTTGAGGAGATCGTTCGAGCCGCACGCTGAGATCACATGGCAAGGCATTTCAAGACAGGACTGGCGTGGTCTCCCATCGATCTACCCACCGGTGGCGATTTACCTGCCGAGGGCACCTGCGGGCGCGTCCACCTGGTCGGCATCGGCGGCATCGGCATGAGCGGCATCGCCGAGGTGCTCCTCACCATCGGCTACACGATAAGCGGCTCCGACCTCAAGGAGAGCGAGGCCACCCGCCGTCTGGCCGACCTCGGAGCGCATATCTCCGTGGGGCACCTCGCGGAGCACGTCGGCGAGGACGTCGATGTGGTCGTCGTCTCCTCTGCCGTAGATGACGGCAACCCCGAGGTGAGGGCCGCGCGCGCGCACCGCATACCGGTGATCCCGCGAGCCGAGATGCTGGCCGAGCTGATGAGGGTCAAGTACGGCGTGGCCGTTGCCGGCGCGCACGGCAAGACGACGACCACGTCGCTGGTTGCCTCGGTGCTGGGCGAGGGCGGCTTCGATCCCACCATCGTCATCGGCGGGCGCCTCAAGTCGCTCGGTGGGACCAACGCGCGACTCGGCCGCTCCCGTTTCATGGTGGCCGAGGCCGACGAGAGCGACGGCAGCTTCCTGCTGATAAAGCCTGCGATTGCCGTGGTTACCAACATCGACCGCGAGCACATGAACTACTACCACAGCATGGAGCGGTTGCTCGATGCCTACGTGGCCTACATCAACGGTATCCCGTTCTACGGCCGTGCGGTTTTGTGCACGGACTGCGACGAGGTGCACAGCATCCTCGGGCGCCTGAGGAAACGCTACACCACCTATGGCACCACCGCGGCTGCCGAGTTGCGCGCCGTCGATATCTCTTACGACGGACTGACAAGCTCCTTCGGCGTGGTCCAGGAAGGCACGCTGCTCGGCCGTGCGCAGCTGACCATGCCGGGCGAGCACGCCGTCTTGAACGCCCTTGCCGCGATCGACGTGGGCCTCGAGTTCGGCATGTCCTTCGACGATTGCGCAGCCGCGCTGACCACCTTCGAAGGTATACAGCGGCGCTTCGAGATCAAGGGAGAGGTCGGTGGGGTGATGGTGGTGGACGATTACGGCCACCACCCGACCGAGATCCGCGCGGTGCTACGCGCAGCTCGGCGCGGCTTCGACCGCCGTTTGCTGGCGGTGTTCCAGCCGCACCGCTACTCGCGCCTGGCCGACCTGCAAGGCGACTTCGCCATGGGCTTCGAAGATGCCGACGAGGTCTTTGTCACCGACGTGTACGCCGCCGGAGAAGAGCCGATGGAGGGCGTCGATGCCGCAAGCCTGGTCGAGATGATGAAGCGTTGCCACAAGGGAGACGTGCACCACGTTGCGGCCGGCCCCGGCCTTGCCGAGGCGGTTGTCGCGCGTGCGCGTCCGGGCGACCTGATCGTGACCTTGGGCGCCGGCGACATTACCCGCGTCGGTCCCGAGATCCTCGATCGCCTGGGCGGCTGAGCCGGCGCGGCGACGGGGCACCTTTGAACATGCGCACCGAGTTGGCCGAGCTTCGCGAGGCCCTGCTCCCCGAGGCCGGTGAGGCTCTCTCCGCAGGCCAGCCGCTGGCCTCGTTTACCTCCTTCGGGATCGGCGGTCCGGCGGACCTGCTGCTCGATCCGCCCTCTGTCGAGGTGTTGTGCACGGCCTTGCGCGAAGGTGCGCGCCTTGGCGTGCCCGTTACCTGTCTGGGGGGAGGGACCAATGTCGTCATTGCCGATGCGGGTATTCGCGGGCTGGTCGTACGGCTCGGCAAGGCTTTCGAGTACCTGCGTTGGCAGGAGCTGGAGGGGGGGCGGGTCGCAACGGTCGAGGCAGGGGCGGCAGTGCGCCTGGCCAGGCTGGTCGGCGAGGCGGTCGATCGCGGTTACGGCGGCCTCGAGTTCGCGGCTGGAATCCCGGGATCGCTGGGTGGTGCGGTGCTCATGAACGCCGGCGCCTTCGGCGGCGAGATCTCCGAGACGCTCTCGTTGCTCGAGTGCGTGACGGAATTGGGCGTAAAACGCGAAATCGAACGCTCCGACCTCGATTTTTCCTACCGGCAACTGGCGCTGGACGGCACCCCCGTGGTAACTTCAGTAAGATTCCGTCTACTGCGCGCGTCTGTCGGAAAGTTGAGAGAGGTTGTGGTGCGGGTGCAGGCAAAGCGCAGACGGGGCCAGCCGGTAGGAGGTCGAAACGCCGGCTCGGTTTTCAAGAACCCGCCCAACGAATACGCAGGTCGTCTGATCGAACGCGCCGGCTTTAAAGGCGCGGTCGTGGGCAACGCCCGGGTGTCGCCAGAGCACGCCAATTTCATCGTGAATCTCGGCGGTGCGAAGGGGACGGAGGTCAAGGACCTGATGGGGCTGATCCAGGATGGGGTGTGGAGGAAGTGCGGGGTCTGGCTAGAGCCAGAGATCCGGCTCATCGGTGATTGGGGATGAAGTTCAGGCCGCTGCTGCGCAAGCTGAAAAAAGAAAGTCTCAACCGTTTCCGAGCCATGACGCTACCGGTGCTCGTGGCCGGGACGGCATTCGCTAGCTGTTACGCTGCCTACGCCCACGCGCTTCCTTACGCCTCCGACCACAGTTATTTCCAGCTTCGCGCCGTTCACGTCTGGTGCGACAACAAGAACGCCTCGCCCGAGGAACTGGCCATCCGCGCCGGTCTCTACGAAGGGATGACGCTGTGGAACGTCGATCTCGAGGCCGCCGAACGTGCGCTCGAAGAGATTGCGTGGGTGCGCGAGGTGCACGTGGTCAGACGTTTCCCCGACGAGGTGAGCATCAGAGTATTCGGCCGCCGCGCGGTGGCCACTACCAGCATGACCGACGGCCCCTACCTGATCGATATCGACGGCGCCGTCTATCGCGATGCCGGGCCCGTCGGTTACCGCGACCTCCCCTACCTGACCGGTTGGGCCGACGTGAGCGAACGCGGTGGGCAGGTTGCCAGGCTACGCGTGCTCATGACCATCCTCGGTGCGTCCGAGGAGCGCGGCTACCGGATCTCGCAGATCGACGTTGATGACAGCGGCGACTACTGGCTGTTTCCCGAGATGCCTCGGGTCGCGATCAAGCTCGGTCGCGCGCACGACGTGCGAGCAGCGTTTGCCAGCATCGAGGCCCTGGTCGAGGAGGTCGAGGCCGGTCTCGACAGGGTCGTGGAGATAGACCTCAGCACGCGCGGACGCGTGGTACTCAAGGCCGCCGACGGCGGGTTGCAGCGCCTCCTCGAGGCGATGCGCGGCCCGCGCGCAAAGGCTGATGGAGGCGCCGGGGAGCGTGGCTAGGAAGCGTTCGACCATTGCCGCCCTCGATATCGGCACACAACAGGTCGGGCTGCTGGTGGCCGAGCCGGTCGGTGATCGGCTCGAGATCCTCGGTGTCGGTAACGCCGTCTCCCTTGGCATGAGGGCCGGCCGCGTGTGCGACGTCGATAAGATGAGCCAGGCGATCTCGATCGCGTTGCTCGAAGCCGAGGACATGTCGGGCACGCAGATCTACCAGGTCAGTGTGTCGGTTTCGGGTGACCACGTTCAGGGAAGGAACAGTCACGGCGTAGTGCCCATCGAGAACGGCGAGGTGTCTGCGCGTGCCGCCCGGCGTGTGATAGAGGCCGCACAGGCGGTGCCGCTGCCGGCCGACCACCGTCTCCTGCACCTCATGCGCCGCGAGTACATCGTTGACGGGCAGGGTGGCGTAAGCGATCCAGTGGGTATGGACGGGGTGAGGCTCGAGGCCAACCTCCACGTCATTAGCGGCTGCGAGTCGGCGCTCAGCAATATCATCAAGTGCTGCAACAAGGCGGCGTTGAGTGCGGCCGGGCTCGTCGTGTCCTCGCTGGCATCGGCCGAGGCCGTCTTGGTGCCTGACGAGAAGGAGCTCGGCGTGGCGGTGGTAGACATCGGCGCCGGTACCGTCGAGCTTTCGGTCTTCGTTGGCGGTGCGGTTGTACACACCAATGTAACGCCGGTAGCGGGACTCCACATCACCCGCGACCTGGCGCGCTGCCTCGAAACTTCGATGGCGGAGGCCGAGGCGCTCAAGAAGCGCCATGGTGCCGCCATCGGCTCACTGGTCGATCGCTCCGTGTGCGTGGAGGTGTCCGGAGTGGGCAAGCGTCCTCCACGTGTGGTGAGCTGCCGCCTGGTCGCCGACATCATGCAGGCGCGTCTCGAGGAGATCCTCGAGCTGGTCGCCGAAAGCATCATTGCCTCCGGGTATCACGAGCTTCTGACCTCGGGCTTGGTGCTCACCGGGGGAACGGCGATGACGCCCGGGATCGCCGAACTGGCCTCGGAGATCCTGCGGATGCCGGTGCGCATCGGCGAGCCGAGAGAGGTTGACGGCCTTGCGGGGGAAATAGACGACCCGTCCTGGTCCACGGCCTACGGCCTGCTGCTCGGACTGCGCGAGCAGGACATGGCCCAGCCGTGGAGATCGAGCTTGGGTGAGCGAATGCTACCCCAGTGGGTGCGTAGGAAGTGGCGGAACTTCTCCAAAACGCAGTAATGCTCAGGCTCGCAGTCGCATTGCACTGGGCTAACGGCTATGTTGAAAACTGGGATTCCATCCGATCGGATGGATGAATCGTGCATGTCTGTCATGCACTCGGTCTGGTGGTTGTTGTGGAGGTGTTGTGATGATCGAGTTGGCCAGCCAAAACGAGCGTAGCGCTCGCATCGTAGTTGTCGGGATAGGAGGGGGTGGCGGTAACGCCATCTCTACGATGATACGGGCGGAGCTGGTCGGCGTGGATTTCGTCTCGGCCAACACCGATTCGCAGGCGCTCGGTATCACGCTCGCACCCGCCAGGATCCAGCTAGGCTGCGCGCTGACCAAAGGGCTCGGCGCGGGAGCCAACCCGGAAGTCGGACGCAAGGCCGCACTCGAGCAAGAAGACGTCATCCGCGAAGAGCTCGCCGATGCCGACATGGTCTTCGTGACTGCCGGCATGGGCGGTGGAACCGGAACCGGCGCGGCACCGGTCATTGCTCGCATTGCAAAGGACCTCGGCGCGCTCACGGTGGCAGTGGTAACCAAGCCGTTCATCTTCGAAGGACGGCGCCGGCTACGCCACGCCGAGGAAGGGCTGCGCGAGCTCAGAGGAGCCTGCGATACGCTCATATCGATTCCCAACCAGCGGCTCATCGAGATCTCCGGCCGCTCGACCACTGCGATAGAAGCCTTTGCACAGGCCGACGACGTGTTGCTGCAGGCCGTTCGCGGCATCTCTCAGATCATCACCGAGCCGGGTCTGATCAACGTCGATTTTGCCGACGTGCGCACGATCATGGCCGAGATGGGCATGGCAATGATGGGCGCCGGTATCGGCTACGGCGACACGCGCGCCATAGATGCGGCCACTGCTGCCATCTCGAGTCCTTTGCTCGAGGACATCTCCATCGGCGGTGCACGCGGCGTGCTCACCAACATTACCGCCAGTGAGGACTTCGGCATTCAGGAGATGAACGACGCTGTCGATCTCATCCAGTCGCAGGCTCACGACGACGCCAACATCATCGTCGGTCTGGTTCACGATCCGAGCCTCGACGACGAGGTTCGCGTTACGGTGATCGCGACCGGGTTCGGCGACAAGCTGGTGGACCGCCTTCACCGCGGGGCCCCGGCGCGCGAGTACAGTGACATGACCGCCACGCGCGAGCCGGAACCGCCGCGGGCGGAGACGATCGATACGCGCGAACGTATGCTCGAGGCATCGCTGGAAGAGGCCTTCGTCGAGCGTGAGCCGGCCGCGGAGTCCATGCGCGACTTCGGCGGCATGGGCGAGCAGGGAGACCTCGCCTACGCCGAGGTGGCACCTACGCCTTCGTCTTCCTACGCACCGCCGCCCCCCGCTGGGGCTGAGCAGGGTGCCGGAGCGCGCGAGCTGCCGCCCTATCTCGACCGCTGGCGTAGGCGCGGCCGCCGCCAGAGCCAGTAGAAGCCTTCGTAGCCGCTGCCGGCGGTTGTGCCGGCGGCGCTCAGGAGGGCAGCCCGGCCTCTTGGAAAGGCGCCTCGAGCCCGGCTATAGTGCTCGGCCGATTTGCACCCGAGCGCACATCCGCCGCCGAAGTCGGAAGAGCTTCTCTTCACCCCCAACAAGGACGGGCGTGTGTCGGTCTGCCTTGCCTACCCGAACACCTATGAGCTGGGTATGGCCAACCTCGGCTTTCAAGCCGTGTTTCGTATTCTCGCCACCACCCCGGACGTCGTCTGCGAGCGACTGTTTCTCGCCGAAGGCCAGCCGCGGCCGTCCACGCTGGAGTCGGGACGCGGGGCGGCGGAGTTCGACGTGCTCGCCTTCTCTCTGTCCTTCGAGTCCGACTACCCCAATATCGTGCGCATGCTCGACGCCGCCGGTGTTCCAGTGCGCGCCGCCGACAGACGCGCCGGGGACCGCCAGTGGCCGCTGCTCATGGCAGGCGGCCCGGCGACGTTCCTCAATCCAGAGCCGGTTGCCGATTTCTTCGACGTCATCCTCATAGGTGAGGGCGAGGAGATGGTCCCCGAGGCCTTTGCCGGCGCCGAGGGGTGGCCGGGCATTGGACGGGAGCGTGTGCTGGATGAGCTCGGCCGCACTGCCGGCGCCTACCGTCCCGATCTCTACCAGCCCCTCTACGATGGCGACGGTAACCTCGAGTCCTTTACCGCGGCTGCCGGCGCAGCGGCCAAGATCGAGCGTCGCTACCTGGCCGATCTCGACGAAAGCCCTGCCACCACCTCCGTTGTCGCGCCGCAATCCGTCTTCGGGGATTACTTCCTCGTGGAGGCCTCTCGGGGTTGCGAGTGGGGCTGCCGCTTCTGCGCGGCCGGCTTCATGTACCGGCCGGTGCGCCATCGCAGCACCGCCGGCGTCACCGAGGACGCGCTGCTCGGTTGCGGCCGAGCGCGAACGATAGGGCTGGTCGGCGCAGAAATGGCCAGTCATCCGGGTATCGCGTCGGTGTGCGAGCGCATCGTCGATGCCGGCGGCCGCGCCTCGCCGTCCTCGCTGAAGGCGGACCAGATCAGCCCGCGGCTGGCCGCTGCCATTGCCCGCGGGGGTACCAAGTCGGTGACGGTGGCGCCCGAGGCCGGCTCCGAGCGCATGCGCCGTGTGATAAACAAGAACCTGAGCGAGGAGGAAGTGCTCCATGCCACCGACTTGGTGGTCGGCGACGGCGTGGATTCGCTCAAGCTCTACTTCATGTGCGGCCTGCCGACCGAGACCGAAGAAGACGTCGAGGCCATATTCGAGCTCACCGCCAAGATACGCGAGCGCATGCTCGGCCACGCGCGTCGCCGCGGGCGGGTGGGGCGGATCAAGGTGGGGCTCAATCCCTTCGTCCCCAAACCGTGGACGCCGTTTCAGTGGGACGCGATGGCGCCGGTGGCCGAGACCCAGGCCAAGATCGCGCGCTTGAAGAAGCACTTCGGCCGGCTCGGCAACGTGGACATGCAGGCCGACTCTCCTCGAGAGGCCTACCTACAGACGCTTCTCTCGCGCGGCGACCGGCGGGTGTCGGCGATCGTGGAGAGCCTCGCACGCGATGGCGCCGGGTGGTGGCAGCAGCTGCAGGCCATGCGCAAGGGCAAGCAGGAGGGCGTCGCGGTCGATCCCGACCGGTTCGTCGCGCGCCAATATCACAGGGACGAGCTTTTGCCCTGGGACTTTATCGACCATCATGTGAACAAGACTTACCTGTGGCGCGAGCGCGAGCAGGCGCTGGCCGAACGCGAGACCGAGCCTTGCGACGTCTCGGCCTGCCATACCTGCGGTGCTTGCTGAATAATTCGGGCTAAGAGGGCAATTGTGAGCAAACGAGATGCGACGGTCCGTATAGGCTGCGACAGCATGGTCGCGACCGGCGAGCGGACGGCCGGCGGCAAGACGATATTCGCCAAGAATAGCGATCGGCCGGCCGAGGAGTGCCAGCCGCTTCTGATGGCGGCGGCTCGTGATCACGAGAAAGGCGCGCGGCTCGCGTGCCAGTTCATAGAGATAGAACAGGTCGAGCACACCTACGCCTTCCTGGGAGCCAGCCCGTACTGGCTGTGGGGGCTCGAGCACGGCGTAAACGAATGCGGTGTGGCAATCGGCAACCACACGATCTTCACCCGCGATCCGGTTGCCGAGACGGGGTTGCAGGGCATGGACCTGGTGCGCTTGGGACTGGAGCGCGCGGCGACCGCGACCGAGGCGATGGATGTCATAGTCTCGCTGATCGAAAAGCACGGCCAGGGCGGTTCGGGGCACGTGGAAGTCGTGTGGCCCTACCACAACTCCTTCCTGATTGCCGACGCCGAGGGAGCCTGGCTACTCGAGGCCTCCGCCGGCCACTGGGCGGCCAAGAAGGTCAAGGGTGGCGCGAGCGCCACCAACCATACGACGATCGGGACGGATTGGGACCGATTGTCGGCCGACTGCGTGGAGCACGCCGTGGCCGAGGGATGGTGGCAATCCGATGCCGCCGGGCGTTTCGATTTTGCCGCGGCATATCGCGACAGCGACGCCGTGCCGGCCAGTATCTCTGCCGCCCGCTACGGTGCCACCTGCGCGGCGCTCGCACCCGCAGGTGCCCCGCTCGACGTTGCGGCTTTCAAGCGCGCGATGCGTGATCACTACGATTCTGGAGAGGTGTTCCGGCCCGGTCGCCCGCCCGAGGACGAGAAGTTCGTGAGTGTGTGCGCCCACGCCGATCCGGTCGGGACCACCACCGCCTCGATGGTCGTGGAGCTCGACGCCGACCGGTCGCGCCCGCTTCTGTGTTGGATGGCCTTCGCAAACCCGTGCATAAGCCTCTACCTGCCCTTGTTCGTCGGGGCGGGAATCCCCGCCGAATTCGAGCAGGGTGGGATGGCGGCGACGGACGGCGGTGCCTGGTGGCGCTTCAAGGCGTTGCTCACCGAGGTCGAGAAGGATTTCGCGGGACGGGGTCCGGTGGTGCGCGATTTCTGGCGTGAGTTCGAGAACGGCCTACTCGAAGAGGCCGACGGGCTGCTGGCCGCTGTCGGCGACGAGCCGCCCTCGGCCGCAAGGAGTGCGCGATTGAGTACCTTCACGGAGGAGGTTTGGCGTCGCGCCTCGGCGGCTCTCGACGACCTGTTGCGGCAGTTGCGTACGGGCTAGACCGGCTTTCTTGTCTGCGTTGGCGCTACGGGTACAGCCTGGGATCGACGGTTGCGGCTAGTAGCCGTAGTACTGGTCTTCCCAGTCTTGCACGTCGGCCGGCTTCTCGTCTTCGTCGGTGCCCCAGTCGAACACCGGCATCGGGGCGTCGGGGTCGTAGCCGGGATCCAAGTCGGTGCCGATTACCAGCGTGTAGTTGCGCACGGCAACAATGATCTCGTAGTACTGGTGGGCGAGCTCGTCGTGGTAGATGGGCGCGTAGTCCTTCTCCTCGTCCTCGTTGAACGCGAAGTAGTTCGGCATCTTGGTTCCGGGCTGTAGTGACTGTGGATCGATCATCCACTGCAGCATCCAGTCCGGCCTGAGTCGCTTGCGGGCAAGCGTCAGGTTAGGGGCGATGATCTCCTTGTTCATCGGCTGGCCCTCGCGGATGGCGTGGCACTTGGCGCATTGGAATTCGGTGAACTTTTCGTAGCCCAGCTTGATGGTTTCGAGGAACTCCGGCGTGTTCATGCGGAAGTAGGTGCGCGGCTCCGCCTCGGCCCGCCCGCAGGCGAGCAGGGTTGTTGCCACTATGGCCACCATGGCCGCGCTCTTCGCCAATCTGTCGTTTACGCTCATCGCTCTCACCCACCGTTTCTGTCGCGCCGCCTGGCCGGTTCGGCGGCAGTGCGTGCGGCATGTGGATTGTGGCCCTCGGTAGGCGGGCAGAGGGTAGCAGCGCCCCCGGAGGTCGGCAACCGGGGCGCTCACCGAGGCGCTCCCCAGGCCGCTCGCGAAACGCCGCGGGTTACGGGTATACTCGATCCGATCTTGCCGCCCGCCACGCGCAGAACCCTCGAGGAATCGCTCCTCGTTACCATCAAGGAGCTGAACCGAGTGTTTGGTGAGGAACGTGTAATGGACCTGCTGAAGAACATCCTGTCGGGGATGGCCAACACCAAGGCGACCTTCGACAGTGGCATCGAGACCCTGATCTCGATGGCCAGCCTGCCCACCCGCAGCGACGTGACCAAGCTTCAGCGCAAGCTCGACGTCACCGAGCGCACCCTGATCAATCTGAGCCGCAGGATCGACCGGCTGGCTGCCGCGGTTGAGCGCAACAATGGAACCCCCGCGAAGTCCCGCACTGACGATTCCGACTAGCCCGGAAAAGAAACCCCGAGAGGCTCGCCGCTCGAATGCGGGCCGGTGTTGAAGGGATCACGCGCGTAGAAGCTTGGCGGCCAGGCGGTGGATGTCGTCCAGGGTCGCGATGTCCCAGGCAAGGGCGTCTATTGCCAACACCGCCGGTGGTGAGGTGCCGCGGGCGAAGCCGCCGCGGGCGTGGTCGAGCGCCTCGACCTCGAGTCGTCGCAGGGCGTCTATTTCGCGTTCCATCGTTGCTATGGCCTCCTCGCTTCCGGGGGGAGCCTCGCGTAGGTGCGTTGCGCTTATCTGCGTTCGGTCCGCGGCGCGCGCAGGCGTCAAGCGGTTTACCACCACGACTCGAATGTCGATGCCGTCGCTGGCAAGACCGCGCGCGAAGGAATCTGCCTGCTTGACGTCTCCAGGCCGTGGACGCACCACCAGCACGAACGCGGTAGCTTCGTCCCTCAGAAGGTCCGCGATCTCGGCGCTACGGTCATGCAGGTCGGCGAGCAGCGAGTCCACCAGGGTGACGAACTCGCTCAGCTGAGATTGCAGGGCGTTGCCGGTGAGTCCCTTGAGCACCGCCAGGAGAAGGCCGAAAGACACGCGTGCCACTGTCGAGCCGGCGCGCGCGAGTATGCGGGTCGGCTCGGCCAGGATAGAGGCGGCGCCGCTGTCGAGAAGGTCGCCGAGCCGGGCCGGGGCCGCGAGCAGATCGGTGGCGTGCTCGGCCGGCGGCGTGTCGATGATGATCAGATCGTAGTCGTCGTTCTCGGCGAACTCATGGAGTACCTGGAAGGCCATGTACTGCTCCGATCCCCCCAGAGAGCCCGAGACCGCTTCATATATGGGGTTGTCGAGCAACTGCTTTGCAGTTTCTGCGCTCGGCGCGAAGCGCTCCACCATGCGATCGAAGGTGCGCTTGGTGTCCAATCTCATCGCGTGCAGCGAGCCGCCGCCGTCGGCCTGCTCGCCCAGCTCCACCGGCGTCGGCGTGCTCTCTATGCGCACGAGTCCCAGCGCATCGCCCAGGCGAGGCGCCGGGTCCACGGTGAGGACTCCCACCCTGCGTCCGAGCCCGGCCGCGGCCACGGCCAGCGCCGCGGCCGTCGAGGTCTTGCCCACGCCGCCCTCGCCGACCAGAACGATCAGGCGGCGCTCGCAGAGCAGACTCTCGAGTACCCCGTTCACGCACCGCCTCCGGTGAGCTCGTCGAGTAGACCGTCGGCGGCTTCGCGGGCGTGTTCTTCCTCGAACAGGAAGGGAAAGGTCAACGTCGGGCCGGTCTCGAACTCGAGCTCCTTTATCAGCTCGCACTGGCGGCCGCGGCGCTCCAGGTGGAGGAGGGCGTCGGTGGAGAAGCGCGAGCGCTCGAGCCATTCGGCCTGCTCCTTGGACAGGCGGGCCGGGTAGAGCCCGTTGACGACGATCGGTGCCAGGGCGGTACCGGCCGCTCTCAGCCTTCGTTGCAGATCGAGCGCCTCGGTCACTGCGAGATCCTCGGCGCTGGTGACGATGAGCGCACGGCAGCGTGCCGGATCCTTTACGAGCGAGTCCATGCGGCGGGCCAAGCGGCCCATCGGGCCGGCGCTCGTTATAGCGAGCACACGTGCCGGCGCCGTCACCAGTGCAGCGCTGTGCCCGGAGGCCGGCGCATCCACGAAGATCAGATCGAAAGCCTTTCCGGCGCCGGACTCGGCAACGTCGCAGATGGCCGAGAGAGTGACCAGGTCGCGCAGGCCCGGGGCAGCGGCTGCCACCGCGGAGAATGTGCGGCTCGCTAGCAGCCGCTCGGCCACGAAACCCAGGCGCACGGCGTGGGTGAGAAAGTCTTCGAGCGCCTCGTCCTCGTTGAGCGTGATCTCGCGCAGCCCGTCGGTTTCCCGGTGCTCACCGCCGCCCGGACCACGATCGCGCAGGCGCACCAGCGCGACGTCGAGACCGCGGCCGGCCGCAGTGCGCGCCAGCGTCGAGGCAATGAAGGACTTGCCGGTTCCGCCTTTGCCGGTGACGTAGAAAACCAAGGGGTGGATGCTCGGCATTGAGGGCTTTCTAGCCTCAATCCGGAGTCAATTCACGGCGCCGGTCCGCCGATGGTCTCACCGACGTGGCCACCGGGGTAGCGCGGGCCCGCGCCTTGCCGCTCCGTGGCGCCGCAACCTCGGTGCTCGAGACGGTCGGCGGACGCGCGATAAGCACGCCTTTACGTTGCAATTGCCAAGCCGCGTAACCACAATCCGACGCGTGGACAGTGACTTTCGCACAGCCGCGGGCGCGGCGCGCAAGCTCAAAGCGGTGCCCGATCCCTCGCGCGTACAGGATCTCTTTCTGAAGCGTCTCGAGGAGCTCGAGAAGCGGGTGACCGTGGAGCTCCAGCGACCGGCCACGGGCAGCGGCCCACTCCAGGAGTTGCTTCTCGCT
>PIVZ01000518.1 GCA_003354045.1 bacterium | reverse complement strand
GCCTGTCCGTGGGGCCTACGTCCTGGAAATCGTTTGGCCAGTCGAGTATGCCGTCTACATCGACGACGAAGGGCTCCGGAGCTTCGCTCCCCCCGGCCTCTTCACTTATTCCCCGCCGGCTCGAGTCTTGGATCTAGCCGCGAAACACCTTCCCGTACCCATGGGACGCTGGGTCGAGTTGGGCAAAGTTGGCCCAGCTCTAACGCGTGCTGGGGAAATTGAGGCCCTTCGCGGGAGGACACGCGGAGTTCGGGGTAAGTTCGGCGCGGCGAACAAGCACCAGCCCTTCCTGCCGCCGGTCATGCCTTACCACTACTCCGACGCGCACGGCGCCGTGCGGTTCACGAGTTCGGCCGCAGAGCGGTTCGCGAGCTACGGGGACAATGGCGGCTGGAGATGGTGGCGCGAGCCACAGCCTCTTGATCTGCATCATATAGTGTGGGCCCCGGGGTTCGACCCGCAAGTCCACTCGACGATCGGAGCTATGCCCGGTGATCGAGCCGAATTCACGGTGAAGCTCGACCGGCGGCCTGATTCGGCCCATACGATAGAGGTTCACCGAGAGCTCGAGAACATCCTCTCGAGCATTCCCGGCGTCCTGAAACAGCCCGCGACGGCCATGGCGCTGAGTAACGCCGACGCGCAAAAGGTACGCGCACTGGCAGCACGCCTCGAGCGCCTGTTAATGGACGAGCGGCCCCCGGACTACCTGCGTTGGAACGTGAGTATGGTTCTTCGCGACGTCACGCGCTACGTAGTGCAAGAGTGTAAGGATGCCACGTACGAGGGACCCCTGCGCATGTTGGAGTCGCTCAACGTCGATGGCACCTACAAGCGGCTTCGCGCGCTCTGCAGCGACATGGAGGCGCTGGAAGCACGTCGCAAGGCGATCGAGATCGCTGGGGAATTCTACCTGGCGGATGGGCCGGAGAACACTTATGCATGGTCAATGGCATTCAGCGACTGGTCGTCGCGGAAAGCGACTTCCCTTGCGAGCGCCGACGGTCTCGCTGACGCGCGCTTCCTTCTGCAATGCGGCGAAGCAATCGTACCCTCTCAGCCCGAGCTGGAAATACTGAGAGCCGTCCTCGCATGGAGCGAGGGGCGGCGGGATGAAGCTGCGCGCCGGACTCTCTACACGTCACATTCGGGGTTCTTCAAGACCTTCCATGGCCTCAGCGTACTTGCCCCGTAGAATGTAGCGTTCAGGAACTGATGTTCGTCGAGCCCCGCCGCAAAGATGTGGCACGTCGCCCATTTCGAAACCCGGCAGGTAACGTAACGGGCATCAAAGGGGCGTGAGCACATCAATGGTGCTTCAAGGAAGGGCTGACGAAATCCAAAGCCGCGGTTTTCGACTGATTCGAAACATCGAGGTCTAAATAGTCGCAAATGGTCTCTATTTGCGAGTGGGGATCATCGATCAGGTCCGAATAATCGACGCGCAAGCAATTTCTGGTCGCCAAGAAATAGTCTCTTGCGTGTCGTAATCGGCATATCACCTGCAAGGCATCTTCCATTCGAGCGCGCCGTCCTAGCCACCAATTCGAGTCGATGAGAGATTGGGCCGATTCTTCGGGACGCCGATCAACAGCAATCCACTTGATATTTGAATCCAATGCAGTGTCGGTCTCTTCCATCATCAAACAAAGAAGAGGCAGTTTAAGAGCTAGCAAGTTATGAGAATCACGCAGGGGCTCATGCCAACGACGAATGGCTCGAATGAGGTCTTCTTCGGGAACCAGGCACTTGGAATTCTTCTCGTCGAAGCACTTCCTCAAATACTTGTGCAGAAGAGCAGGCTCAAAGAACCCTGTGGGGTTGTCTTTGCCTGGCCGCAACAATTGATCACCGAGGCAGTAGCCCAGATGATGGAGAATCCCCGCCACACAGCTCGTTCCGGATCGGTAGGGACCGGCGACGACGACAACGGGTTCATGCATTGATTGGCTCATGTCCTCGAGTAGCAGGGGGAGGATCGATCAGACAGGTGATCGCCAGGCTGCGCTCTCGAGCTGATTTCACATATCCCCGTCTACGTCTACTGGCACGACGGCGGCAGCCAGAGCTGAATGCTTGCCGCTATTGCACCAGGTGACAGGCATCGCCGCAACTTCGATGCTGCTGTCCAGGCGGGTCGTCGTTGAGTTCCGGTACGTTCATGTATTAACCTCTGTGTAGATCCAATCGTGCGTGTCGCTTCGCCGCGCGATCGCTACGCGGCCTGCGCCTGCTCGAGCGCCTCGGCGGCCGGCAGCTTCTCTCCGGTCTCGCAGTAGTGCTTGATCGACTTGCCGAGGAAACCGAGCATCGTGTCGATCTTCGTTGGCTCGAGAGCGGCCAGCGCCTGGTTGCCGTCCTCGTTGAGTCCGGTGATCGTGTAGTTCCAGATGACTTTCGTGGAGCCGTCGCCCAGTTCTTGACCGTCGATCTCGAACATTCCGGCAGCGCGGTCGCCAATGACGAGCACAACGCGGAGCCAGCGAGCATCTCGATCGTTGTCACAGACCACCCAGGTCGACTCGAGGTCCGGCTCGTCGAACAAGAACGCACCGGTGCTGCGCTCTGTGAAGATGCAGTGCTTCTCCATCACGCCGGACTCCGAGTAGACCATGTCGAAGTCCCAGCCGTCGATCCACTTGTACTCCGCCACCGGGCACGCCAGGGGAAAGAGTTTCTCCATCGTGGCCTCGATGGTTTCCTCGTGTCTGCCGGTCCTTCTCACGCTCTTTGGTGTCGTCATGATTTGCTCCTTTTAATTACTTACGCATAGGTAAGTTCGTTGTGAAAAAAAAAGCTCACGTGGCCGGCTCCATCAGCCGCTTTAGCTGGGAGATCGCCGAGTGGTAGTGATCCGGGCCGAAGGCGCGCGCAAGATATAGCGCCCCCTGCACAGTCGCTCCGAGCACGATTGCCTGGTCGTCGGCGTCGCCGGGAAAGGCCAGCTCCCCGGCGTCGAGCCCCTGGCGCAGGGTGCGCGCGACCCAGCCGTGGACCTCGCTGGCCAGCGAGCGCACCCCGTGGCGCATGCGATCGGGCAGCGAACCGTACTCTGCCTCGAGGACGCCGAACGGCGAGGCGACCTCCTCCTCGAGGAAGTGACGGTGCATCTCGAAGAAGGCGTCCAACCGCGCGCTGGGGCTCTTGATGCGCGCATCCACGTCGGCCGCCCACGCCTGGAATCCGCGGCGAAGCTCAGCCGCGAGCTCGACCCCGAGGTCGGTCTTGCTGGGGAAGTGGTAGTGGACGGCCGCCGTCTTGATCCCGAGCGCCTCTGCCAGATGGCGGTAGCTGAACCCATTGAAGCCGCGCTGCTGCAGCAGCGGTTGCGCGATCTCGAGTATTCGTGACCTGGTGTCCGTCTGGCGCGGCATGGAGATAGATTACTTACTCATAGGTAAGTTGTCAAGGCCTAACTCCCGCCACCACGAGCCAGGGGGCGGCCGGGGCGTTGCCGGGACGCGGCGGGGACGTGGCCAAGGCGTGGCCGGGACCTGGCCAAGGCGCGGCCAAGGCGCGGCCGGGACGTGGCCAAGGCGCGGCCGGGACGTGGCCAGGATGTGGCCCGGGTGTGGTCAGAGCGTGGCCAAGGTGCAGCCGGCGTGAGCGGGGGGAGCGTGGCTCTGCTAATCTCTTGACCGAAGACGGGGGTTCACCGCCACAGTCCGGCGCGATTCATTTCCAAACAAGGAGGAACAGGTATGGGAGATAAAGGAAAGAAGGACAAAGGCAAAAGGGAACAACAGAAGAAGGCCCAGCTTAGTCCAAAGGAAAAACGAAAATTGAAGAAAGAAAAGAAGATTTGAATGCCCCGTAGTGTCGTATTGGCCAGCTGCCTTGTCCGGCCCCAAGA
>PIVZ01000517.1 GCA_003354045.1 bacterium | reverse complement strand
GAAAGGCGGAGGCGTGAACTTGTTGTCTTTGGAGCCGGCAGCAAGCACCACGGCCTCGGCGTTCGGGTTCTCATAGCCGAATACCGCGAGGAGTGAGCCGTCCGTCCTCTCCTCCACACAGTGGAGAATCGGACGGACAGACTCCCGCCCCTCCAAATTTTTTGCGTTGGCCGTCTGGGCCGACAGAAGAAGCAACGCACCGAGAAGCAGCGCCGAAGAAAGTAGAATGATGCGGTAACCGGGGATTCCCCGTTCGAGCGTCGTCATGTTTGAATGGTTTGTTGTGGTCTTGGCTTTCATTGCCTTCCCCCTGAAGGACTCTAGTGGCCCCTGTAAGAGCCAAAGGCGTGCCAACCGAGGTCAACCCGACGTCCACGGGCGGTAACCGCAAAACCGACATCGAAAACAGCTACTTACGCGAACGTTCGGGCATACCCCCCCCGAATGAGCGCGGGCGCCATTAGTGATCTAGATCTCATTATGAACTCTCAAACTGAGATCTGGCTCATACTTGGATCCCGAGGTCTCAATTTGGTCGCGCCTGTCGAGGTCAGAAATTTAGCCCGTCGGGGCCAACCGCTACCCCTCGATCAGGTAGGGCCGGTAGCGGCGGCAATCCCGGCGGCTGGCGCAGGAGGCCCGGGCTTTCCGCAGTAGCGGCAGCGAGAAATCCAGGTGTGATTGGAAAGATCAGTCTTCGGCGGCGCCCAGCGTGAAAAAGAAGGTGCTACCCACGCCTTGTTCGGACTCGCACCAGATCGTGCCACCGTGGCGCTCGATGATCTTGCGCACGTAAGGCAGCCCGATGCCGTCGCCGGGAGCAGCATCACCGTGAAAGCGCCGGAATGGCAGGAAAGCCTTGGCGACCTGGTCCGGGGTCATCCCCACACCCGTGTCCTTCACGTAGAAGAGCGCTTCTTCGCCTTCGCGGCAACCGATGCGGATCTTGCGCCGCTCTCCGTTGCCCATGTACTTGACGGCATTGTCCACCAGGTTGCGGAAGACGGCCTCCAGACTGACGCGATCGCCCCGGGCAACCGGTAGCTCGTCCACGGAGACTTCGATCTCTGCATCGCCGACCTGGAACCCGAAGCCGTGCACAACGTCGTTGGCAAGGGCGGCGAGATCGACCTGCTCGAAGTTGTAGTCCATGCGCGCGACCCGCGAGAAGTCCAGTAGGCGCTGAACCATCTGATTGAGCTTCTCGATGCTGCGGGTGCCGGACTCGAGCGGCTCGGCTATGCGCCGGCCCTCTTCGGCAAGGACTGTAGCCCCCTCCTCGTCGAGCCTCTCGCCGAGCACGCCGATGGCATCGAGAGCCACGTGCATGAAACCGTAGAGCGCGGTCATCGGCGAGCGCAGATCGTGGGCGACGACCTGGAGCATCTCTTCCATGTCGCGCGCCTGCGTGTTCAGTAGCTCGTTCTCGACTTGCAGACGGGTGGCCTCACGCTCGCGGCTCAGCGTGTGGCTGTTCTCCATGGCAACACTGAGAATCTGCGCCCCGGCGGCCAGCAGCTTGAGGTCGTCGGCACGCACGGTGTCGATGTCGCGGGTCGGTGTGATCAGGAACCCATAGTCGTCGTTCTCGGTAGAAAGCCGCGAGACGGCCAGCGGTGTTTCCGATCCGAGAATCACGGCGCACTCCCGCATGAGAGCCGAGTCTACCGAGTGCTCGGTGACGAGACGGACTTCATCCTCGATGCCGGCCAGGCGTCGCACCTGCCTCGGCTCGATGCTCTCGCAGCCGGCTATCCCGAACACGGAATAGTCGTTCTGGCCGGGCAGGCGCACCAACGCCACACCACGGCCTAGACCCGTCGAATGATCGAGGACGCCAATCACGTTCTCGATCACCGAGGCCGGCTCGAACGCCAGGTTGGTGCAAGCCGCCATACGCAGTAGCGCATTGGTCTGCCGCCACAACCGCGCGGTCGCATCGGCCATATCGTGGACGGTTATCTGATGGGCCAGCTCGCGGTCGCCGCAGGTGCGGAACATCCGCAGGGCGTTATCGGCAGGCTCTCCCGCGGCGCACAAGCGGCCAACCCGCCGCGAGCCTCCGCCGAGCGGAAAAGCAGCGCACGGCTTGGCAGACTCCGGCGCTTGGCCGGCAACCACCTTGCCAGCCGCGTCCTCTACGTAGAAGAAGGTCCCCGGAGGGGAGCCCCTGCGCAGTTCGTCACAGATGTCCTCGAACGGTGCCCAGCGAATGCGCATGCCGGCGCCTCCTACGGCCGCTCCCACAGGCCGTCGCGAAGCAGCAAACGGTCGATCGTGCGGCCGTCGGCGGGATCGCCCGCCTCGCCGCTCTCATAGTCGGCATCCCCGGGGTAGAGCATCGTGAGCGTGTCGTCGCGGCTGGCGATCCTCGGCATGACCGTCACGACCGGCTCGCCGCGTGCGCCTTCGAGCGCTTCCTCGACGCTCGCGTAGGGCAGCACCCGCTCGAGAGAGATCAAGGTCGGCGGCAGTAGCTCTATCTCGCGCGCGCGGTAGCGCTCGATCGCCGCCGCAGCCGAAGTCCAGGCGCCCTCGGTGGACTCCGTGTTGTCGTGCTCGGCCGACTGGCAGCTCGGCGCCCGCGCCAGGAAGAAACGGGTGTCGAAGCGCTTCTTCTGCGACTCCGGTGTTATCCAGTGGGCAAACGGCGCCAACGAGTCAGTGGCCAGGGTAAGGCCCTCGGCGCCCATCAACTCGGCAAGCGAGACCTCGCCGCCGGCAAGCCGCGGCCTCGCGGCCACCAGCCGCCGGGCGCGTGGGCTCTGCTCCTCGAGGTCCACCCAGGCCCCGCCATCACCTCGCGCCAGCAGAATTCCGGCTTCCTCGAAAAGCTCCCGTACGGCAGCCACCAGAAACCCGCGCGCACGAGCCGGCTCCGCCACACCTACGAGCGAGTCCGCCAGCGAATCATCCCAGCCGGTCATCATTTCGGCGGCGGCCGGCGCGCCGTCGGCCTCATCGACCGCGCCGCCGGGAAAGACGTGTACGCCGCCAAAGAAGCCCAGCCGCGAGTCGCGCTTGAGCATGAACACTTCCACCGCGGATCCGCTATCGCGCAGCGGCAAGACGGTAGAGGCATCGCGAGGGGCAACAGCCATGACCAAGTTTGTAGCTTCCACGCCCTGCTCACGAAAGGGGGGCCCTGATGCCACGCCGCGCGTTCGCAAGCCGAGGACATGGGGCGAGGCCTCCCGGATGAGGCTGCCGGTCACCTACTCCGGCAACGCCAGTGGTACAGCCACCAACGAAGTCTCCACTGTTTGTAAGTTCCCGTATCGATAGATGTTGTGTGGCTCGCTGAATCGGTAGCGGCCGGGGTCCATGCCGAGGCCGTGGTGATAGACAACGCCTTTCTCGAAATCGACGAGATTCCACAGACCATAGTCGAGATAGGCAGGGGAGAGATAAGTATCGGTGCGCCTGCCAGTGGGTAAGTGGATCATCGCCAGTCCCACAAAGTCGTCGCTCTCGCTCGTCCACAGGCGGTGCGGACGATTCCGGCTCAAAGCGGCAACCAGTTTGCTCTTGACACTTCCTACGCGGCGTTGATACACGATAATTAAGGGGTGGTAGGTTCACGACCGGGGGGGGTTCGAAAAGTCTCCTGTTACGGGCCGCATTCTGAAGACGGAAATCGGGGACGGGTACCACTTTCCAATGGCCATGCGGCCGATGGGCGTACGAGAGCTTGCCAGCCACGCATTCTCAAGGCTTGCCTCGATCGCCGACGCTAGCAGCATGAAAGGGGGCCGCTGTCCCCTGCGCTAGCGAGCCGTAGCAACAGAGCTCGGCGAAATGGAGGAGGCTCAACATGAACGTATCAGGTTTCGCGGCGGCTTCGGTTTCCGGAT
>PIVZ01001096.1 GCA_003354045.1 bacterium | reverse complement strand
GAGGGTTCGGTGGCGGACTGGGCGGACTCGGTGGCGGAGGAGGCTTCGGCGGCGGTTTCGGTGGCGGCGGAGGCTTCGGCGGCGGCGGCGCCGGCCGGGGATGGTAGAGCTGAAAAACATGGAGGAAACGGCATGAGAGGAAATGTCTATCTTCGGAGCGCAACCACTGCGCTGCTGGCTGTAGTGATCGCGGGACCGCTTTCGAGCTGCGGATACAACACCCTGGTCAGCCAGGACGAGGGCGTGACCGCCGCCTGGGGCGAGGTAGACAACCAACTCAAGCGGCGCAACGACCTGGTGCCGAACCTGGTGAACACGGTCAAGGGATTCGCGGCCCACGAGAAGGAGGTACTGCTCAAGGTCACCGAAGCTCGTAGTCGAGTCGCGGGAGCCGGCAGTCCCGACCAAGCCATGCAGGCTTCCAATGAGCTCAGCTCCGCCCTCTCCCGCCTGCTGGTCGTGGTGGAACGCTACCCCGAGTTAAAATCCGACCAGAGCTTCATCCGCCTACAGGACGAACTGGCCGGCACCGAAAACCGCCTTTCGGTGGCCCGCATGCGCTACAACGAAGCCGTGAAAGCCTACAACACAACTCGGCGGCGCTTTCCGACTAACCTGATAGCACGGACCTTCGATTTCGAAGCGAGGGAGTACTTCGAAACCCCGGAAGAAGAGAAAGCGGTTCCGGAGGTCCAATTCTGATACTGCGACGATCAGATTCTCATCGTGAACGGGCTGTCCTGGCTACCTAACTCGACCGCGCTGTAATCATTGAGGAATCGCCGAGGCGGGCAAACGGCCGCCTCGTTTCGAACCAGCTACAGAGAACCGGCAGAACGACCAGGGTAAGGAGCGTGTTACTCAGAATTCCGCCGATAACGACGGTAGCGAGCGGACGTTGAACCTCGGCGCCCACCCCCGTATTGATCGCCATCGGTAT
>PIVZ01001095.1 GCA_003354045.1 bacterium | reverse complement strand
GATACGGATTGTGAGTATCTCGTGCGCGTTTGTAGGAGGCTTGTGCGCGGGCGCGGGGCCGGGGCTTGTTTGTGATGATCGACCACCCCCGAACCCGAGCCTGCGCTCGGGGCTCGTAGAGGCGCGCACGCTGTGCGCACAAGAAAGGGCGGAAACCTTGGTGGTTTCCGCCCGGTTGCTGTTGGAGTTGTGTTGGTGTCAGCGGCGCCGGTGATGTGCTATCACAAGACCGCTCAGCGCGAGCAAGAGGAGCGAGCCCGGCGCGGGGATGATCTCAAGGGCGTCGATATTGCCCTGGAACGGATCACCGGTTGTGAGCATGTCGAGGACGCCGACGTCTGAGCCGAAGGCGTAGACGGCAAACGCGCCGGAGAAGTCGGTGAAGAAGATTGTTGAGCCATCAACTGGTATGCCGGCTCCCTGGATTGCAAAGAGCGAGGCCGAGCCGTTGGCGAGGCTGAAGAGCGCGAAGTCGAGCATCGGCTCACCACCGGGACCACCCCACGCGGGTCCGAGCGGGGCGCCGTTGTCCCACAGGACCAATGCGTCGAGGTCGTCGGAGCCGTGATCACCGAATATATCCAGCCCCATGGTGAAAGCCGGGGCGTAAGGAAGGGGAATCGTTCCCCCAGCCCCGGCCGCGACATCGAGAATATCAGCGGCGCTGAGTCCGCTCACCATGGCCTCATCCGGTGAGACAGAGAAGAAGTAGTCGATGTCGTTGATCAGGTCGCCGGTGACGTCAAGGCTCGGTGTTGGGAGGTCGTTGTAGGCATCCACGTTGTCGTGGCTCCCGGGTATGATGGGCGGCGCGGCCACGCCGGGGGGCAATGTGACTCCCGCACCCAGTCCGGGCGTCAGGCCGAAGAACGACTCATCGAAGGTGAGGCCGTTTCCTCCTCCGCCGCCTGCAGAGGGCAGCACGCCCGCGAACGGCCCGGC
>PIVZ01001094.1 GCA_003354045.1 bacterium | reverse complement strand
TCATCGAATTCCTGCGCGATGCGATTCCGTTCTACGAACGCCACGGCTACGAGCGGCTGGTAGCGTGGAGTCGGCCCGGATAGAGTTGCGGGGGAGGCGGGAATCTATGGCATCGCACGCAGAAATGAGGCCGGTGGGCACTGTCGACGACGCGCATCCCGATTTCCTTAAACGTGCACGCTTCGCAGCGTGGGCACTCCTGTGTTCGTGGGTAGGTTTCGTAATCGCTGATCTATCCGTTGACGTGCCCCACCCTGTATTACTGTGGTCCACCCGTGCCGCCAGACAGATTCTGTTCATGCTCTTCATAGTGATCCTGTACTATCCCATCGGGCGAAGACATGTAACGGCCATTGCCTTCTTGGGTTCGTTGGCGGTTCTCGTAGCCTCTGCTCTTATCGGCATCGCTCGAGGGGACAGCGCCAGTCTGCGGCTCCTGTGTGGGTTGATTCCCATGACTACGGCCGGTCTGTTTCCATGGGGAGCGATCCCACAGGCATTTCTCGTGTTGGCGTCGATACTCGTTTTCGCCGCTCATACCTGGATCGTTACCAGCGAACTCGGCGGTGCGTTCCCGACGCATGCAGCGATTAATCTTACCGCGGCTTGGATCGTTTCTCTCTACCTGGTGCGTGACATAACGAGAACACGGGAAGCGATCGGCCAAGCCCGAGATCAACTCCGTGAATTGAACGCTACCCTCAAGCAGCGTGTCGCCGACCAGGTAGACAGGCTCGAGAGAACCAACAAAGATCTCAACTCGGTCGCTCACGCGATCTCACATGATCTCCGCCTGCCTCTGCGCAGTATCGACGGCTTTGCGGCTATTCTTCTCGAAGAGCACTCGGACACACTCGATGACACCGGCCGTAAGCACCTGAGTACGGTGCGCAATGCCGCCCAGCGTATGGGAGGCCTGATCGACGCGCTGCTCTCGCTTAC
>PIVZ01000516.1 GCA_003354045.1 bacterium | reverse complement strand
TCACGCGCAAAGCCGGGTCGGGCGCGAGCGGCTCCTTCTCCTTGAGGGTCAGCAGATAGGAGGTTATCGCGGAAGCCTCCTCTTCAGTAAGCCGCAGGCTCGGCATGCGCGCGTGCTCCGAGTAGCTACGCGGGTCACGGATCCAGCCGTATATCCAACGGGCGCCTGTCTTCTCGGCTATTCGCGACAGGTTGGGCGCCGAGTCCTTACCGATCGCCGCCTCGGTCGCGAAAACTTCTGGCTCAAAGCCATGACAGCCCAGGCAGCCGAGCGTGTTGGTCAGCCGCTTGCCGGTCTCTACCAATTGCTCGTCTTGGGCATCGACGCCGGCAGGCTCCGGATTTGCATCCAGCCACACCATCGCCCCCTCGAACGATGAGTCGATCAGATAGGCGGTCACGGCCACAGATCGAGCGTTGTCCAAGAGGAAGTGAGGCATCGGCGTGCGCGGGCGGAACGCAATGGGGTCCTCGACCCAGGACGCGAGCCACTCAGGCGAGGTCTTGGCGACGACGCGGGCCAGCGACGGCCCCATCTCGCGAAGCTGCTCCATGCCGCTCATCAGGTGGCAGCCGTGGCAGCCCTGTCGTGCGAACAGCCATTCTCCCCGGGCGGCGATCTCGGCTCCCTCGAGCCCCTGAGCCGAGGAGTGGCAGGTCAAGCACTTGGCCTGCACCTTGTCACGCACGTCGTAGAGCGGGTCCTCCCAGAACTTGACCTTTCCGTGGGCCTGCTCGACCCCGTTGATGGAGGCCCCCTGGCCGCCGTGGCACGGGGTACAGCCGAACCGGCGCACCTCGTGGTTACCCAGGTAGTAGGCGCGCTCGGGGTGGGTGCCCAGTGGATTGGGCAGGTCCTCGAATCCGCTACGATCGATGCCCACGTGGCAGTTCCTGCAGCGCTCGACGCGATCGACCCAGTTGTCGAAGTTGTTGCGCTCGAACCCCTTGAGAACGATCTGCTCCACCGTCGGAATACGCGCTACCCGCGCGCCGAGAAGATCGTATGAGATGCGGTCGAGACGCTGCCGCAGACCGTCCCGGCTGGCGTGGTAGGGCCGCAGCGCCTCTTCCAAGTCCTCGGCACGACGACTGACCGCCGACACCGCCTCGCGGGCCTCCTCGACCACCACGATTTCGCGTTCAAAACGCGCCTGCTGCTCGTCTTCCCTCGAGAGGAGCACTTTCAGCGCCTCACGCTCCTCGCCATCGTCCTCCCCGAGGCGCTGGGCGTGCTCGACCCAGTACCAAGCTTCCTCGACCTCGCCCTTGGCAATGCGCAGGTCGAGATCGGCCTCCATCAATCGCATCTCGGACTGCTGCAGACCTCGGCCTAGCCGCTCGAGTTCCACGGCGGCCTCGCCGCTCTCCAGGCTCGCCTTGGCCTCGGCAAGTCCGGCGACCAGCTCTACGTACTCGGGTGTCTCCGATAGTCGCTGTGCGTCGGCTTCCAGATCACTCTGGTATTTGGCGACGGCCGCGTCATAGAAGTCTCCCTTGTAGGTCTTCCAGACATGGCGCGAGAAGACGTCCTGCCAGACCGCCCAGATGCTGCAGGCGAGCAACACGCCCACCAAGAACAGGAACAGCGCCCCGTACGATCGCTTCTCTTCCGCTTCGACCAGCCCTCGCCCCGCCATCGCTCAAACCCCGAACCGGGAGCCCCCTCCATCGGCAAGGGCGGCATTATAGCCGCCGGAAGACGCCGTGGTCGATAAACGATCGCGCCGTCTCATCCGGACGATTCCAGGCGCCGACCCGCGTAAAAGACCATCACGGCCAGCCCGGCAAGAAGCAACTCGCGGGCCATCGAGCCCGTCATCCCCACGTAAAGGGCCAGCGCCGCACCCGCAAGGCCGGCGATCTGCATCCCTTTGCCAAGGTAGAAACTCATGTCGCTTCAAACGTTTATCCAAGGTGTGACCATGATGTACTTGACGTTGAATGCCTGCCTGAGGAGCAGCTTCAAGACAATGGCGATCATGTTGAGGAACAAAAAGCTGGTGAGCCCGAAGCGGGCCATCCCCCAGCGCCGCATGAACGCGCGGCTCTTCGTGCGTACGATCCACGCGTACATGAGCGCGGTACCACCGGCGAAGTAGGTCACGATGACTGCAAGCCCGAACGCCGCCGAAGCCCAGTAGTCGCGGAACCCGAACAGGTAGGGCAGATCCACCGCGGTCATCGCCACCACTTTGTGGGTGTCCCAGGGAACCCATGGCCAGAACCAGTTCCATCCCGGCCCGCGCAGGAAGGTGCCGATGACGATGAGAACGATCCACAGCATGTGGAACCCCACGAAGAAGGTGAGTATCTCGAACTTGCGCTCGGCAAAGGTGTAGTAGCCGTTGCCCTTCGGGTTGATGTCGATGTAGGGCAGCACCATGAGCCCGAGGATGATGAGCGCGGGAATCACCACGCCCGCGTGCCAAGGGTCGAAGTAGACGAGGATTTCCTGCAATCCGAGGAAGTACCAGGGCGCCTTGGAGGGGTTTGGCGTTCGCGTGGGCGCCGCCGGCTCCTCCAACGGCGCGTCCACCAAGATGGACCATGCGAGCATGAACGCGATCACCAACAGCGCACACAGAAACTCGATGCGCACCAGGTGCGGCCAGGTATGGACCTTGTCCTCTACCGCCTTGCGGACAGGCGCGCCCGTCGAGGCGCCGGGTTTGGCCCCGACTGCCTGTTTCGGTTGTGCGCCGACTTGTGCTGCCACTTTGGTCTCAGCCATGACTACCCATCACAGAGGTGGCCCCGAGAGGCCGTCGCGGCGGATTCGCCAGAAGTGGAGTATCATTAACAGCGTGGCCACCAACGGGATGAAGATGCAGTGAAGAATATAGAATCGCAATAAAGTATGCGCACCTATCTCGCCGCCCCCGAAGAGGAAAGCGCGGGCGTCATAGACCGCGTCCACGCCCAGGAGCTCGGCGAAAGGCCCCTCATGGCCGAGCAGCGGCGTGGCGCGCGCCATGTTCGAGCCCACGGTCACCGCCCAGATCGAAAGCTGATCCCAGGGCAGCAGGTAACCGGTAAAGCTCAGCAACAGGGTCAGCACGAGGAGAAACACGCCGACCACCCAGTTGAACTCGCGCGGCGGCTTGTAAGAGCCCGTCATGAAGACCCTGAACATGTGCAGCCATACGGTTATGACCATCGCGTGGGCTGCCCAACGATGCATGTTCCTCATCAGCATGCCGAAGGGCATGTCGAACTCGAGGTACTTCATGTCGGCGTAGGCGTACTCCGCGACGGGGCGGTAGTAGAACATCAGGTACACGCCAGTGACGACCGTGATCAGGAACATGAGGAAGGTGATCCCTCCCATGCACCATGTGAACCTGAGGCGCAGGCCGTGTCGGCGGATCTTCGAAGGGTGAAGGTGGAGCCACACGTTCCCGGCCACCATCAGCACTCGGTTGCGGGGCGTGTCTTCGTACCCGTGCCTGAAAATCGACTGCCAGACCTGGCTGCCGACGAGGGTATCCTTGAACTCCTGCCACCTACTCATCTACGAACCCTTCATACTCGCAGGTACGCACCGGGCTTCTCCCACTCCCCGTGCTCCTGGCGATATTTGACGCCGACGTCGACGACGATCTGACCGTCCTCGGCAAGCTCGACTCTCACCCGCTCCAGAGGCCTGGGAGCGGGCCCTTCGAAGTTCACCCCTGACAGATAGAAACCGCTCCCGTGACAGGGGCACTTGAATTTGTTGTCGGTCAGCAGCCAGCGCGGCGTGCAGCCGAGATGAGTGCATTTGGCGAAGAGAGCGTAGACCCCCCTGCTCTCGCGGACGATCCACACGCGGAAGTCCTTCGTAAACTTCTCGCTCACCTCACCGACCGGATACTCATCGATGAA
>PIVZ01000515.1 GCA_003354045.1 bacterium | reverse complement strand
CCGCCGGAGTCGAGGTGGAGATCAAGCTTCACTAGGGGAAAGATGCGATGCTCGGCCTAGTTGGAAAGAAACTCGGCATGACCCAGCACTTCGATGACGGAGGGCAGGCCATCCCGGTAACGGTGATCGAGACCGGTCCGTGTACCGTCGTCGAGGTGCGGACGCAGGCGCGTGACGGCTACGACGCCCTGCAGCTCGGCTTCGGCATGCGCCGGGAGAAGCGGATCAGCAAGGCTCTGCAGGGGCACATGAAGAAGGGCGGAAGAGCCAGTTTCGCGAGCCTCGTCGAGTTTCGTTTGGATGGGCCGGGCGAGTACGAAGTAGGGCAGGAGCTCAAGGCCGACGCGCTCTTTACGATAGGCGATCGTGTGGACGTAACCGGTACCACCAAGGGCATGGGCTTCGCCGGGGTGATGAAGCGGCACAACTTTGCCGGGCAGAGCGCAACGCACGGCACTCACGAGTCTTTTCGAGGAGCCGGTGCGATAGGGGCCTGCGCCTACCCCGGACGTGTCTTCAAAGGCAAGAGGATGCCGGGCCGGATGGGCGGCAAACGAAGGACCATACAGAACCTCACGGTCGTCGCGGTTGACGCGGACGAGAATCTGCTGCTCGTTCGCGGCGCGGTGCCGGGGGCGACCAATGGACAGGTGCTGGTAAAGCCGGCGGTCAAGACGGGATCGTAAGGTCGGGAAGCGATGAGCGAAGAGAGTCCAATAGAAGCCGCAGTCGTCGATGTTGCCAATGCGGAAGTTGGCCGTATCGAGCTGCCGGCGCTGTTTGACGCACCGGTCAACGACCACCTCCTCTTCGAGCAGGTGCTCGCCCAGCGTGCCTCGAATCGAAGCGGGACGGCAGCCACCAAGACGCGGTCGATGATGAGAGGCGGCGGTGCCAAGCCCTGGAGGCAGAAAGGCACGGGTCGCGCGCGCGCCGGTACCCGGCGTTCGCCTTTGTGGCGCGGGGGGGCGGTGACTTTCGGACCGCAGCCGCGGTCGTATGCGTACCGGCTGCCGAGATCCGCCAGGCGGCAGGCCCTCATAAGCGCGCTGGCGCAAAAAAGGCACGACGACCAGCTCAAGGTGATCGACCGCTTTGGTCTGGAAGAGCCCAAGACGAAGCGCATGAAGGAGATCCTGGAGGTGCTCGGGGTGTCCGGGAGCGTGCTCATCGTATTGGCCGAAGGCGACCGCAATGTGGAGCTTTCGGCGCGTAACCTGAAAGGAGTGCTGGTGATGCCGGTGGCGGGTCTCAATGTTTACGACATACTGCGCTACGAGCACCTTCTCGTAGAGAAGGCGGCCGTCGTTGCTGTCGAAGAGAGGCTTTCGCGATGAGCCGCGTACTCTCCGTCGTAAAGGCTCCGCTCATAACCGAGAAGAGTACGCTCGTTTCGGAAGCCGGACAGTTGGTCTTCCGTGTGGACCCGCACGCCACCAAGAAAGAGATCCGCACCGCCGTCGAAAAGCTGTTCGACTGTAAGGTCGCGGCCGTGCGCACGGCGAACTGTCTGGGCAAGCGGAGGCGCTACGGGCGCGTCATGGGCCGTAAGCCGCAGTGGAAGAAAGCCTACGTGACTCTGGCCGAGGGAGATCCGGCCGAGCTGCTCGAGAAGGTGTAGGGAACTAGGGTGGGAATCAAGAAACGCAGACCGACTTCGCCGGGTCGCCGGTTCCAGACGGGCATGGATTTCGAAGAGATCACCCGTGGGAAGCCGGAGAAATCGCTGCTGAGGGGAATCAGCAAGAGCGCCGGCCGCAACAACCGCGGCAGGATCACCACCCGCCACCGCGGCGGGGGGCACAAGCGCCGCTACCGGTTGATCGATTTCCGGCGCGACAAGCACGGAGTCCCCGCGCGTATCAGCTCGATAGAGTACGACCCCAACCGTTCAGCGCGAATCGCGTTACTTACTTACGCCGACGGGGAGAAGCGCTACATTGTCGCCCCCGACGGCAGCGGCGTGGGCGACACCGTGACCGCCGGTGCGGGATCTGACATTCAGGCGGGCAACAGCATGGCCCTCGAGTCGATCCCTCTGGGTACAGTCGTTCACGCGGTGGAGCTCAAGCCCGGCGCCGGCGCCAAGCTTGCGCGCGGTGCGGGTACGGGAATCCAGCTCATAGCCAAGGAAGGCAACTACGCGCTGTTGCGCCTGCCTTCCGGTGAACTGAGAAACGTACGCAAAGAGTGCTTCGCCACCATCGGGCGTGTGGGGAACGCTCAGCACGAGAACGTGAAGATCGGAAAGGCGGGACGCTCCCGCTGGCTTGGAAGGCGGCCTTCCGTCCGCGGTATAGCCATGAATCCGGTAGACCATCCTCATGGCGGAGGCGAGGGGCGTTCCAAAGGTAACCACCCGACGACTCCGTGGGGCAAGCCGACCAAGGGGTATCGTACCAGGCACAACCATGCGAGTGACAAGTACATCGTGGCGCGTCGCAAGAGACGCAAGTAATCAAGGGAGCTCGAATTGCCGAGATCAGTAAAAAAAGGGCCGTTCGTCGATGGGCACCTCATGAAGAAGGTGGACGCCCAGAGTGTGGACGATCGCCGTCCCATCAAGACGTGGTCGCGGCGCTCGACGGTCGTGCCGGAGATGGTGGGGTACACGATTGCGGTACACAACGGCCGCCGCTTCCTGCCGATCTACATCACGGAGAACATGGTTGGTAACAAGCTCGGCGAATTTGCACCCACGCGCACCTACCACGGCCACGGCGGCGCGCGCAAGGGAGACGTGAAGAGGTAGCTGGGGGCATGGAGAGTCGATCAATAGCGCGCTACGTGCGGATCTCGCCTCAGAAGGCGCGGCTGGCCGTGAACATGATTCGCGGCAAGGGCGTCGAAGAAGCGTTGGCGGTTCTGGATTTCACTCCGAAGAAGTCTGCACGGATAGTCGCGAAGACGCTGCGTTCGGCGATCGCCAATGCTGAAGACACGCAGAACGTGGACGTGGATAAGCTCTACGTGAAGACAATTTTCGTGGATGGCGGGCCTACGACGGGACGATACCGCCCGCGAGCGCAAGGACGTGCGACCCCGATCCGTAAGCGCTGCAGCCACATAACCGTAGTCGTCGATGAGATCGGCGAGAACTGATGAGAGAGAAAACCAGGTAACTAGCAGTGGGACAGAAGACGCATCCTAAAGGGTTCCGACTGGGAATCACCGAAAATTGGGACTCGAGGTGGTTCGCCACTCACGACTACGCGGATCTGCTGCAGCAGGACATCAAGATCCGCAAGTTTCTCAAGAAACGCCTCTCACACGCGGGTGTGCCGCGCGTAGAGATCGAGCGCGCTGCGCGCAAGGTGAAGGTCAATATACACACCGCGCGGCCTGGTATCGTCATCGGTAAGAAAGGCGTCGAGATCGAGAAGTTGAAGAGTGAGATCGTGGCCATTGCCGGCAAGGACAGCTTCGTCGAGATCCACGAGATCCGCCGGCCCGACCTCGATGCCCAGTTGGTGGCCGAGAATATCGCGCTTCAACTCGAGCGTAGAGTGATGTTTCGTAGGGCCATGAAGGAGAGCGTGGCGCGGGCGATGAGGATGGGTGCGCAGGGCATTCGCGTGCAGTGTGGAGGACGCCTCGGCGGACACGAGATCGCTCGTACCGAGTGGTATCGCGAGGGCCGGGTTCCGTTGCATACGCTGCGTGCCGACGTTCAGTACGGGTTGGCCGAGGCCAAGACGACGTTCGGGATCATCGGCGTAAAAGTGTGGGTGTACAAGGGTGAGAGCGCGGCGCGGCTTCACGATGAGCGCAAGCCAGGCGGGGGCGTCTAGGCAATGTTACAGCCCAAGAAGACAAAGTACCGCAAGCTGCAGAAATCCAAGGGACGGACCAACGGTCTGGCTCAGCGGGGGA
>PIVZ01000514.1 GCA_003354045.1 bacterium | reverse complement strand
GATCCGCGCGCCGGTCGTCATCGGAGGCGGCCTTGGCCACGACAAACAGAGTCCACGCGGTGAGCGCGAGATCGAGGGCGTAGGGCTTGAACTCGCGTGAGTAGGAGACAAAGCCCGACCCCGTCGCCATCAGGAAGGTCGCACACAGCGCGGAAGTCGGGGAACTCACACGGCGCAGGAAGAGGTAGGCACCAACCAGGGCGAGGAGCGAGAACAGAAGAGGCCAGATACGAAAGGCCAGCTCGGTAGGGCCAAGAACCGCCAGTCCGATCGTGCTCAGCGCGAGTTCTGAGAGCAGCAGAACCTGTCCCTGCAACTGCGCAGATACGCCGTAGGCCCGCCAAGCTTCATCGAGCCAGAGGTAGGGAGCAGGCGAGTCCGGCCAACGCAGGTAGAGCGCAATCCCGAGCACTACCAAGAGGCCGGCGTGATTCAGGTTGATCTTACTGGCCATCGATCAAGCAGCACCGGTGGTGATTCCCCCCATGCCGCGTCGCCAAGCGCCGGGGCTGAGCCGATTCCGAGCACACACCGCCAGTGTACGTGCGAGCGCTCGATGGTGCACACGATTTTCCGTGTTTGGCCTGAACTGGCGTTGGCTTCCCCATTGGCGGGCGCCGGATCCTCGGTTGACTGACGCCGGCTCCCCCTTTTTGCTTGAAGTAGCGATTCTACAGCGATAACCAGTGAAATATGGGTAATCCAATTGCGACTTTCGAAACCTCCATGGGTACGTTCAAAGCAGAGCTCTACCTCGAGCAGATGCCGATTACCGCCGGCAATTTCATCAAGCTCGCCAAGGACGGATTCTATGACGGTCTCCACTTCCACCGCGTGATCAACAACTTCATGCTTCAGTTCGGATGTCCGCACAGCAAGGATCCGCAAAGCCCGCGCGCTGGCACGGGTGGACCTCCGCACGGCACCATCGAGGATGAATTCCCCGAGGAGTTCAAGGCCTCCAACGAGCCGGGCACGCTGTCGATGGCGAACACCGGGGCGCCGAACAGCGGTGGCTCGCAGTTCTTCATCAACACCGTACACAACGGCTACCTGGATTGGTTCAGCTCCGGCCAGTCACGGCATCCTGTCTTCGGAAAGATCAACGAAGGCATGGAAGTCGTACAGGCAATCGAAGGCGTGGAGAAGAACGCGCGCGACTGCCCGGTCGAGCCGGTGCAGATGGTCCGCATCACCGTCGCTGACTGACGCGGCTGGACGCCCGAATGAGTCTGGAAACCGAAACCGTGGTCATCATGCGCGGCTCGCATGGCGACCTTCAACGCGTCGTCGAGAATCTAGCCGCTCACGGCGTCGAGGCTGCGATAGTCAGACCTGACGAAGCGAGCGGCGGTTCTTGAAAGACCACTCTCTGGCTCGCCGTGGCGAGTCACGACGTCGCGCGCTGTCAGGAAATCTTTTCCGACGAGTGGGTGTCGGGCCTCGATGAAGGACAACGAGAGGCGGCAGCCGCCGCTGCCGATATCGTCATCGACCCCTCGGCGCCGGAGACCACCTGCCCGGCCTGCCTCACGAAGTTCGCGACCGGCCCCAGCGAGTGCCCCGAGTGCGGCCTCTGCATCGGCTGACGGCGGGGGGACCGTCGCCACCGAATCCGCTGATCCGGGAGTAGGGAGATACCCTACTCCTCAGGCTTCCGCCCGGGAGCGCATATGGCAGCGCCCTCCTTCGTCCGGTCCGATCTCGCAGGGGCCGGTATCGGCGGGGTTGACGTCTGGCCTCTTTTGAGGCATTCTTTGGACGACCGTCCAATATTGACGGGAAGATTGAGACGATGACTGCCCGACCGAGATCAGAGGAGAAGGCGCAGCTGATCCTCGCTGCCGCCCAGCGTGTCCTTGCCCAGAAGGGATACGCGTCTACGACCATCAGCCAGGTGGCCGCCGAGGCCGGTGTTAGCCGCGGGCTGCTCCACTACTACTTCAAGAACAAGGAGGAGATGCTGGCGCGTGTCGTCGAGGCCAGCCTCGAGCCGGCCCTGGCCTTGCTCGGGCCGCTGCTGGCCAACAGCCCCTCCGGCAAGCGTATGGCCGCTGATCTGGCGGCCGCGATGCGAGTCATGATCCAGGGCGATCCGGCTGCGTTTACGCTTACGTTCGAAGGCTGGGCCGTGGCCCGCCAGAGCGATGTCGTGGCGCGCGAGCTCGACTCGATGTTTCGTCGCTTCCGATCGGTGGTGGCAGCGGGTCTCGTGCAGGCGCGCGCACAAGGAGCGATCGCGCCGAAGATGGATATCGACCGGCTTGCGATGATGCTCACCGGGTTGATGGACGGCTTGGCCCTGCAGCTCGTCTTGGACGACGAGCTGGCCGCCGACGACCGCGTTTGGGCCTCGCTCGAGCAGGCCATTGCCAGCTTGCTCGGCGCAGTGGGCTGATTTTTTTTGCCCGTTAATTGGATGGACGTCCAACATAACAACAGGGCCGGCATGGCCCGCAAACAATGAGGTGCTCTATGAAAAGTCACTATCTGTTCGTCGATGACGGCGTTCGCATTCACTACGTGGTCGCCGGCCCCGCCGATGCTCCCCCCGTGCTGTTGATCCACGGTTACCCCACCGACTGGCGCCTATGGCGCCGTTGCATCGAGCCGTTGGCAGAGAACTACCGGGTCTATGCCATCGACTTGCCGGGACACGGATGGTCCGACCGGCGCCCGGACATCGAACACGACGTGAACTTCTACGTGCGTGCCGTCCTCGGATTCCTCGACTCCCTGTCTCTCGAGCGCGTCCACCTGGTAGCACACGACCTCGGCGGCATGGTCGGGCTGGCGCTGGCCGGTCGCCACCGCGAGCGCATCGACCGCTTCGTGGTGCTCGACACGGGACCTTACAGCGACTGGGATTGGTGGCTGCATGTGGCGATGGCCGCGTTGCGCTCCCGCCTTGGTGGACGCTTGATGACCACGCGCCTCGGCTTCACGCTGACGTTGTGGCTGTTCACCACGCGCAACCGCGAGGTGCTGCGCCGGCTGGTACAGGTCTATCGGCCGATGTGGAGCGACACCCCGCTACAACGCGACATGTTTCGCCTGGCTGCCAGCCTTCCACCCGAGCGTGTCACGCCGACCGCGGAGGACCTGGGTAACATCGACAGCCCGACATTGATCCTGTGGGCCGAGGCCGACCCGCTCTTTCCGGTATCCGTGGCGCGCAAGCTGCAACGTGACCTGCGCGACGCGCGCCTGGAGACGGTGCCTGACAGCGGTCACTTCGTCTCCGAGGAGTATCCAGAGATAGTCACCTCGCAGGTGCTCGATTTCCTCGCGGCGTGAAGGCCGGCCTCAGCCTGCCGGGCCGCGGCTCTGCTCGGCGAAGTGCGCGCGCACTAGCTCCAGGACATGAGAGGGAGCCTTCTCCGGTGAGCCCGAGTCGAAAGGAGGCTGCGGGTCATATTCGATGGCGAGCTGAATGGCCTGCGCGAAGTCGTCACCGAGCTCGTCGCGCAGCAGCTCGAGCGCCATGTCTATGCCGGCCGATACTCCGGCGGCCGTTATTATCTTGCCGGAGCGCACGAAACGGCGTGCGACCGGCGTAGCCCCGAAGTCGGCAAGCCGGTCGTGGCGGGCCCAGTGGGTCGTGGCCTCGAGCCCGCGAAGCAGGCCGGCCGCCCCGAGCAGGATCGATCCCGTACAAACCGAAAGCGTCCACTTCGTCGTCTCGTGTACCTTGGCAAGCCATTCGACAATGCGCTCATCGGCGGCCGCGGCCTCGTCACCCGGTCCACCGGGAACCAGCACGATGTCGGCCGCGGAGACCTCGGCAATCGCACGCTCGGTATTGATGGACAGCATACCGGTGTCGGCACACACCAGGCCGCCATCGACCGAGACGAACTCGACCTCGGCGCCGG
>PIVZ01001093.1 GCA_003354045.1 bacterium | reverse complement strand
GTCGGACAGCGCAATCACGCTGTCGAACTGCGGTCCCAGATCCCCGACGTAGGTCGGACTCCCGGAGACGAACGCCAACTGCCAGGCGAGCAGATCGGTGAGAGCGACGATCCCATCGCCGTTGACATCCGGACTGCGCAATCCGCCAGGTGAGTGGCCCTCGATCGTCCAGAAGACGGTGTTCTGAACCAGCACCTCGATCTCGCAGGGATCGGAGCCGCCGAAGGTAAGACCCTGGACCCAGTAGATCTCGCCGTTGGCATTGGAATCGCCATCGGCGGGGATCTCGTTCTGTGGTCGAGTACTTGACTGGTTGCAGTCGGTGAAGCGGAGCTCGACCTGGCTGGCAGGGAAGCCGGGCACATGCTGACAGTTGCCAGGATCGATGAGCAGGAAGCAGAAGTCGTACTGCTGCGCCGGTGGCACGACCATGTTCTTGGGGCTCACGCCGACCCAGTCATAGCCGTTGCATGGCTCGGGCCAGCACTGGCCGAATCCGGGTGCCGCGAGCAGAGTCACGGCGAGACCGGCGAGCAGGAGAGAGAGGAGCGGAGTGTCGGTGGCGCGATCCGGTTCGACAGGGGTCATCATCACGGGTGATCTCCTTCCTGCGTGACATCAATACAGGAAACAGGATCTCTTCGCAGGACGTCTGGACGATGAGCGAAGCTCGCTACCGTCAGAAACCGTATTGAGTCTTGATGTCGCCCCACGTAGTGGGCTCGACCGGCGTACAACAAGTGCATGGCGCGCAGGCGTCAACGCCGCTACTCAAGGCGCAGATCGATCCCAAGCAAGCAAAATCGACCGCTGTGATGACGCCGATGCAGTCGACGACGTGCGTGCCAAAGGGGTAGCTCGACATCCCCTGTGCGATGCAGCCGGGGCCGTTTACGAACAGGTGCATGCGGCCAATGACCGCGGTGCTCGGTCCAGCAAGACAGT
>PIVZ01001092.1 GCA_003354045.1 bacterium | reverse complement strand
GCCCCAATACCATTCTGCGAGATGCTGCCGGCGACTTCCTCAGCGGGCTCAGTTCCGGCGGGGATGTGACGGATCGTAAACAGGCGGAGGAGGCGCAGCGCCGCGCGACCGAGGAGGCGGAGTCGGCCAACCGGCAGCTTCAAAACGCCATCGAGCAGGCGAAGCAGATGGCGCTCGAGGCGCAGGCGGCGAGTACCGCCAAGAGCGAGTTCCTGGCCAACATGAGTCACGAGATCCGCACGCCGATGAACGGCGTGATCGGCATGACCGAGCTCCTGCTCGGCACGGAACTGACGGATGAACAGGGCGAATTTGCCCGCACCTCGCTCAGCTCGGCAGAGGCACTGCTCACCATCCTGAACGACATCCTCGACTTCTCCAAGATCGAAGCGGGCAAGCTGGATCTCGAGGAGATCGATTTCGACGTGCGGGACGCGGTCGGGGACGGCCTGAAGGCCCTCTCGCTCCGCGCACACGAGAAGGGGCTGGAACTGGCGTGCCGCGTTCCACCGGACGTGCCGGACTGGATCGTGGGTGACCCGACGCGACTCCGCCAGATCATCGTCAACCTGACCGGCAACGCCATCAAGTTCACCGACGGCGGCGAGATCGTCACGGTCGTCGAGGTGGTGTCGCGCACCGACGACGAGGTCGAGCTGCGATTCTCGGTCCGCGATACGGGCATCGGCATACCGGAGGAGAAGCAGAGGACGATCTTCGAGGTCTTCTCACAAGCAGATGGCTCCATGACGCGGCGCTTCGGCGGTACGGGGCTCGGTCTCACCATCTCGACGCAACTGGTCGGCATGATGGGCGGGAAATCTGCCCATGAATATATGTATTTAACGGCCATCGGCGAAGATACGCTCCTCATTTGTGATAACTGCCACTATAAAGCCAATCGACAAATAGCCTCCTTACAAAAATCAACGGCCGTGGCCGCCGCCG
>PIVZ01000513.1 GCA_003354045.1 bacterium | reverse complement strand
CCGAAGGTAGGCGCGCCGGACGCGCACTCGATGTCGCACACCGTGAAGCACGAGCACGTGGGGCACAGGATCGTACAGCCGGAGCAGGCCAGGCAGCGCAGGCCGAGGTTCTCCCACAGCGTGGCATCGAGCGTACCCTCGATGATGCGGGCGACACCGGCCTGAACGTGCGATGTGTCCGAGAATGCCGCGCAGACCTTTGCCTCGGCGGCGGACCGCTCCTCCTCCCATTCCTCGGGCGCCGGCTCCAGATCGATGCCTTCGAGCGCGTGCTCCCCGGCCGCGGAAGCGACTATCAGAACGCAACCGCCAGTGCCGTTGTAGACTATGAGATCGGCAGTAGACTCCCGCACGGCGGGGCCGGCATCTACCGCATGACAGAATCCGTGCTCACAGGGATGGGCGCAGTCGGCGCCGACGACGAGCATCGCCACGCGACGCTGCCGGTAATGAGGATCTTCTGCAAAGAAACGGTCTTGATAAGCCAGCGCAGTGAGGTCGCAGGCACGTGCCCCGAGCAGTACGAACGGTTTCACTTCAGGAAGCGTCTCGATGAACTGCCTGCCGTCGAAGCGAAACAGCGGCTCGCGATCGGCAAAGCAGAGCTGTTTGGGGGAGAGGAGGGGGGATCTCTGCGGGACCTCCACGGCGCCGCTCTCATCATCCCAGCGCAGCCAGTGGGTACCGCCGTCAGCGCCTTCATGGGCCGCATACACTTCACGATCGGTGGCAAGAAGGCTCGCCAGCTCGGTGAGACCGTCGATACGAAAAGCCTTCACGAGCCCGCGTCGTCCTCCGGCTCATCGTCCGTTGTGGCCGCAACGACTGCTTGCGGTTCATAGGTTCCGGCCCGCTGACCGCCGACATACAGCTCGCCCGCCGCATGCAGCTCATCGACCGCGCGTGGTTGCGTACCCGGGGCAAGTGGCTCGACGATCACCGCGCACGCTTTGAGCTCGGGCATCTTCGTGACCGGGTCCTCGGCGGTGTTGGTGAGCTGGTTCGAGGGCGCCTCCTTGAAGTGGTACGGCATGCTGACCGTGCCTTCCGGTAGATCATCGGTGACGACGGCGCACGTCTCGATACAACCGCGTCGCGAGCGCACGCGCACGGGGCCGCCTTCATTGATGCCGTTGCTATGTGCATCCGATGGGTTGATGAAGAGCACGCCGCGCGGAGTCTCGCGCTCGAGCAGCGGAGATTTCCTCGTCATCGATCCACAACCATAGTGGTAGCCGAGCCGCATGGTCGTTAGCCACAGCGGGTAGTCGTCGTCGGGTTGCTCGCTCGGCTCGGCGTGACGGACCGGAAGCATGCGCGCTTTGCCGAGAGGAAACTCATCGCGATGCAGCACCGGTGTGCCTTCCGGCCGCTCGGCCGCGCAGGGCCACTGCAGTCCGCCTGGCCCTTTGAGACGCTCGTAGCTCATCGCGGAGTAGGGTGGGGTGAGGGACGTCATCTCCTGGAAAACCGCTCGGCTGTTCGGCCAGCGCAAACCCCGGTAATCGCCGAGCCGCTCGGCAAGCTCGCCGAGCATCTGCCAGTCGCCTCGGGTCCGGCCGGGCGGAGGTATTGCTGCACGCACGCGCTGCACTCGGCGCTCGGTGTTGGTGAACGTGCCGTCCTTCTCCGCAAACGATGCGGCCGGCAGCACGACGTCGGCATGCTTGGCCGTCTCGGTCATGGTCAGCTCGCAGACCACCAGCAGGTCCATCGCGTTGAGTGCGGCCGCGACGTGGTTCTGATCAGGGTCGGTAACGACGGGGTCCTCCCCCATCAGGATGAGCGCGCGAAAGCCGCCGGCGAGAGCGCCCTTCATCATGCCCAGCGAGGTGAGCCCGGGCCGATCCGACAGCGGTGCACCCCAGGCGCGCGAGAACTTCGCGCGGGCATCCGAGTCGGACACGTCTTGATAGCCGGGGTACACGTTCGGCAGCGCACCCATGTCGCACGCGCCTTGCACGTTGTTCTGGCCACGCAACGGATTGATACCGGTGCCCTCGCGGCCGACGTGGCCGGCGGCCAGCACCAGATTAGACAGTGCGATCACGTTGTTGGTGCCGCAGGCGTATTGCGTGACGCCCATCCCGTAGGCGAGCAGCGCCGACCCGGCCTCGGTGTACATGCGCGCCGCTGCGACAAGATCGGCCGTTGATACGCCGGTGAGCTCGGCCACCTTGTCGGGCGGGTACTCCTTTACCTTACGTCGTACGACGTCGGTGTCGGTCACGCGCGCCTCGAGGAATGCGGCATCCTCCCAGCCGTTATCGAATATGATGTGGAGCAGGCCGTTGATCAGGGCGATGTTGCTGCCGAGCCGTAGCTGAAGGTGGAGGTCGGCCATTCGCGCCAGGCGCGTCTTTCTCGGATCGACCACCAACAGCCCGGCGCCGGCGAGCTTGGCGCGCATTATGCGGCCGCCGATGATCGAGTGGTTCTCGGTTGGATCGCAGCCGAACACGACTATCAAGTCGGCCTCGTCGATGTCGTCGATGGAGTTGGTCATCGCGCCCGACCCGAGTGTCTGGCGCAGGCCGGCCACCGATGGGCTGTGGCAAATGCGCGCGCAGTGGTCGATGTTGTTGGTTCCGAGCACCGCTCGAGCGAACTTCTGCGCGGCGTAGTTGTCCTCGTTGGTCGCGCGAGCGCAGGCGATCACGCCGACCGAATCCGGACCGGCCTGCTGGCGCGCGCTGCGCAACGCTTCGACGATGATCGTGAAAGCCTCGTCCCAGCTCGTCTCCTCGAATCCTCCGGCTGCACGTACCAGCGGGGTGAGGATACGATCACGCGGGTCGACGGCAAAGGCCGAGCTGTGCCCCTTGGCGCAAAGCTGCCCGCGGCTCACCGGGTGGCCGAGCGCCGGCTCCACTCCGATCACGCGATCGCCGCGCGCACGCAGCGCCATTCCGCACCCCACGCCGCAGTAGGGGCACGTAGTGCTCACGGTTCGAATCGCCGGTTCGTGGGAATCCATCGAGTTGCCCGCCCTCGCGAGGCTCATTGTCTGTGTGCGCCGGCCAAGTGCAAGGCGCTCGGCTATGTGGGGCCGCTTTTCCTCAGTTGCGCTGCGCCGGTGCATGAATCGTGGCACCTGGCTCGCAGAAACTCGCCGCATGACGACACCGATCTCAGGTGCATTCGGGTTGATTCCGACTCATGCACCAACGCGGCCTTGCGGCGGCGCGGGCGAACTGAAAAGTCATTCAGATGAGAAATCCTGAGGATCGCGATGCAAGTCTACGCTACAGTTGATGACCCCCGCATGCCTCTCGGCGACTTTCCCGCCTGGGCCGAGCGCGCAGAGCAGATCGGCTTTGACGGCGTGATCGTGCCCGAGAGTGTTCACGACGGCTTTCTGGCTGCCTTGCTGGCCCTTCGCGCCACACGCCGAATCAAGGTCGCCATCGGTGTCCTGATCGCCTTTCCCCGCAGTCCGATGACAGTGGCCATCGCATCCTGGGATCTGCAGGGGCTCGCCGGTGGGCGCTTCGAGCTCGGTCTGGGCTCGCAGGTCAAAGGCAACATCGTCGGGCGCTTCGGCACCGAATGGAAGGCGCCTGTCTCGCGTATGCGCGACTACATCCTCTCCCTGCGCGCGATCTGGGATTGCTGGCAAAACGGCACCAAGCTCGACTTCGACTCTGCCAACTACCGTTTCAACCGCATGCAGCCCTTCTTCAACCCGGGTCCCATCGAGCATCCCGAGATCCCGCTGTTGCTCGGCGGCGTCAAGCCGCGGATGACTCGCCTCGGTGGCGAGGTCGCCGAGGGCTTCATGACGCACCCGACCAACTCCAGCCCTCGTTACCTGCGAGAAGTCACCTGCCCTTTGTTGAAAGAGGGGGAAGATCAGGCCGCAGACAAATCGCCGGGCACCAGGCTCATT
>PIVZ01001091.1 GCA_003354045.1 bacterium | reverse complement strand
GGGGAGAGAGCCGCGAGGAGTTCTTCACCTCGCCGGCGAGCGGCTGAGACCGCAGCGGCGCAGCTCTCGGCCACCCCGGCCGGTGGCTGCGCCGGCCAGGGAAACACTCACCGCCAGCCCCTTCCGGCGATCTTTTTGCGAACGGCCGGTCCGGTCTATAGGATGGCCGAGCCGTATCACGCGAAGTGAGCGCCCACACGTGACTGCCGCCCGACTCTAGGAGCTTTCAATATGATCAAGGGATATGCGGGCCGGATCCTCGAGATCGATCTCGCCAGTCACACCTTCGAGTTCAAACCTCTGGACGTGGAAACCGCCCAGCTCTACATCGGCGGCAAAGGCTACGGCACCCGCCTGCTCTACGACCGGACCGAGCCGGGCATCGACCCACTCGGCCCGGATAACCTGCTGATCTTTGCCACGGGTCCCCTCAATGGAAGCGTCGCACCGCAATCCAACCGCTTCGCGGTGATCTGCAAGAGTCCGCTTACCGGAGGCATCGGCAATGCCACCTGCGGTGGTTCGTATTCCTACGGAATGAAGAAAGCGGGCATCGACATCCTCATATGCAAGGGCCGCGCGGCCGACCCCGTGCGCCTCGATATAGACGGGGATGCCGACGAAGTGCGCTTCCTCCCGGCACGCGATCTGTGGGGCAAGGGCACCTACGAGACGCAGGAGATCCTCGGTAGCAAGAAGCACCACGCCGTCATCGGCCCGGGCGGCGAGAACATGGTGCTGTTCGCGGGTGTCGTCTCCGACGAGCGCATTGCCGGGCGCACCGGCGTGGGCGCCGTGATGGGCTCGAAGAAGCTCAAGGCCATTACGGTAACCGGCACGCGCAAGCTCGAGATGGAGGACGAGGCGGCGTTCAAGGAGTACACCAAGGAGGTCCGCGCGCTGTTCCGCGACCATCCCGTCCTCGGCCACAGCATGGTAAATTGCGGAA
>PIVZ01000512.1 GCA_003354045.1 bacterium | reverse complement strand
CGGCGGGTGCCGGGGATGAACGACGTTGTGAGCCTTCCGGGCCTGACCAATGCCTGGACGATGCCCATCAAGACGCGCATCGACATGCTGGCCACCGGGATCAAGACGCCGGTCGGCATCAAGGTCATGGGGGCGGACCTCGAGGTTCTAGGCTCTGTCGCCGAGGAGATCGCCTCCGTCGTGCGGGGTGTTCCGGGGACAGTCTCTGTCTATCCCGAGAAGACGGTGGGGGGCAATTACCTCGACTTCGAGATCGATCGCGACGAGGTCGCGCGCTACGGCCTCACAATCGAGGACGTCCAGGACGTCGTGATGTCGGCCATGGGCGGCATGAACGTCACCCACACCGTCGAGGGCCTCGAGCGCTATCCGGTAAACGTCCGCTACCCGCGCGAGCTGCGCGACAATCTGGTGGCGCTCGAGCGCACTCTGATCGCCACTCCCACCGGCGTTCAGGTGCCGATCAGCCAGCTCACCGACGTCCGCATCCACAAGGGGCCGCCGGTCGTGAAGAGCGAGAACGCGCGGCGCACAGCGTGGATCTACGTGGACCTCTCCGGCGTGGACGTGGGCAGCTATGTGGAGGCGGCGCGCCGCGAGGTACAGGAGCGGGTCATGCTACCGGCCGGCTACAGCATAGTCTGGTCCGGCCAGTACGAGTACATGCAAGAGGCCGCCGAACGGCTGAAGCTGCTGATCCCGCTTACTATTCTGCTGATATTCTTCCTGCTCTACTTACACTTCGGCAATCTCCCCGAGGCCATGATCGTGATGGTCACGCTGCCCTTCGGCCTGGTGGGCGGGGTGTGGCTGCTGTGGGGTCTAGATGCCGTGGCGGCCGCCTCCGGAGGCCAGGCCTACAACCTTTCAGTGGCCGTCTACGTGGGCTTCATCGCCCTGGCCGGCCTGGCCGCCGAGACCGGCGTGGTGATGCTCGTCTACCTCGATGAGGCCTTCGACCGGTACGTGGCCGAGGGCCGGATGAGAAGCGCCGCCGACCTGCGCGCGGCCATCATCGAAGGCGCCGTTGCCCGCGTGCGGCCGAAGCTCATGACGGTGGCCACGACTCTGTTCGGCCTGCTCCCCATCATGTGGGGCTCCACGGCCGGTTCTGCGGCGATGAAGCGCATCGCCGCTCCCATGGTCGGTGGGCTCATCAGCTCCACCGTACTCACACTGGTGATCATTCCCGTAATCTACGAGATCGTCCTTGAAGTGAGGATGCGTAGAGGACACAAACAAGCAACGGAGGTCGATAAATGAACAAGAACAAGAAAGCTGCAATGGGCGTAGCCGGGATAGTGATAGCGGCGGCGCTCGTTGTCTACGCGGCTCCGGCCGCGGCCAAGGACAAGGGCCATGAACACGGCGGTGAGAAGAAGGCTGCGGCGGCCGAGCACGCCCACGACCACGGCGACAAGGCGAAGGGCGCGGCGGACCATGCCAAGGACCACGGCGACAAGGCGAAGGACACGGCGGCTTCCGCGGCGAAGTCCGCCAGCGGAGGGGCGACCTTCGATGCCGGGATGCGGCCGATTCTGGCCGACTACCTGGCCATCCTCAAGGCGCTCTCTTCCGATTCAACCGACGGAGTCGCCAAGGCAGCCGCCGCCATAAGCGACCGGGCCGCCAAGCTCGATACCCGAAGTGTGGAGGGCGATCACGCCATGCACTACGCGCAGATCACCAAGGACCTGCAGGTCGGTGCCGAGTCGCTGGCCGTGGCACCGACGCTCGAGAGCGCCCGGGAGTCGATGAAGGTGCTTTCGCGGCCGATGGCGATGTGGGCGACGATGTCGGAGCCGCAAGACATAAACATCGTCTACTGCTCGATGGCTGCCGGCAGCTGGGTGCAGAAGCGCGGAGAGATCAGCAACCCATACTACGGCAGCAGCATGCTCACCTGTGGCGAGGTGATAGGCGGCCCGGACTTTGCGGGTAAGGCGCCAGAGCAGGCGAGCAAGGCGGCGGATAAGGGCCACGGCGGCGACGGGCACGATCACGGCGGTGGCGGCCACGATCACTGAGAGGGGGACTATCGTCGCAGATAGGACTCGGGGGACTCGGCGAAGCGCGAGGCGCATTCGAGCGAGCAGAACCAGTAGTCCGTGCCGGCTACGCGCAGGCGCCCCTTGGCCTGAGGCGTGTGGATGCGCATGCGGCAGACTGGATCGATGACCCCGAGGCAGCGCTCAGGGTTGATTACCAGCTCGTAGAGATCGACCGGGTCGCGTAGGTTACGCAGGCTTACGGGGCCGAGCTCGCTTACCTCGACTTCGACCTTACCTGCGGCCTGGGCCACCTTGCCGGTGGCCAGCACCTGGTCGCCCTGGGCGTGGGCCGCTATGCGTGCAGTAAGATTGATGGCCGCGCCGATAACGTCGCCGGAGCGTTCGACGGCGCGCCCGTGATGGAGCCCGACGCGGAGCACGGGGAAGTTCTTCTCTGCACTGCACGCTTCGAACATCCGGCTTACGAAAGAGACCGCCTCCTCGGGCTCGGGGATCGCGACCAGTACCGCGTCGCCGACGGTCTTCATCAACCGCTCCTTGCCCTGCAAGGCGTCGCGGACGATCTCTTCGAATCGAACCACGCAGTCTACCGCATGGCTGTCCCCGTGGGCCTCGGTAAGGGCGCTGAAGCCCGAGAGGTCCGCGAAGCAGAAGGTTGCTTCCAGTGTGGACTCGTCGGCCGGAGAGCGCTTCACGGGAGCAAGGCTACACGACGGGGAGGGCAAAGGGGACCGGTGGTGTCTCAGCCGGCCGCCTCCACTCGGCACGGACGGCCGTTGTAGACCGGCATGCCGGTGAAACGGTCGAGATCGCTCTCGTCGTGGAGAAGGTTGACGTTTACGCCCGGATACTTGCGGCTGGTGAGCGTGCCGCTCTCGTATTTGTGGCCCCAGAACTGATGGACGGCCACCACGCCGGGACGGATGTCGGTCGAGGTGCGCGCCTCGATCTCGATCGAACCGGCCTTGGTGGTGATGCGAACCTCCTGGCCGTCCCCGATGCCGAGCCGCGTGGCATCCTCGGGATTGAGGGTGGCCCAGTTGCCTTTCATCTTCTCCATCAATGCCGGAATGTTGTGCGTCCAGGTGTTGTAGCCCGCCGCGCGCCGCGCCCCCGAGATGAGCAGCAGCGGGTAGTCGTCGTCAGGAAGGGGAGGGGCATCGATTGCACGGGCCAGTCCTGCGAGCAGATCCTCGGGTGCCAGATGAATGCGCTTGTCCTCCGTACGCAGACCCTTGGTGAGAAACTCGCCCCAGCGGATATCGCCTAACTTGATCCCACCTGGGGTCTTGCGCAGCCGCCCGAGCGTGGTCTTGCCGAAGAGCAGGAAGCGGTAGAGGAAATCCGGCGTAAACCCGAGGCCGATCAGGTCCATGAGGCGCGCAACGCGGTCGAGCATCGGATCGTTCAGAAACGGGACTCCGGCCGCGCGCGAGAGCGCCTTGAAGATGTCCCACTCGTCGCGCGCCTCGCCGCGTGGCTTGACCATCTTCGGCCGCCACTCGGCGTGCGGATAGGGCTCGAAGGTGGAAGTGAGGAAATGAAAGCCGCCCTTTTCGAAGATCGTCGCTGCCGGCAGGTTGTAGTCGGCGAAGGTGCCGGTGTCGGACCGATAGAGGTCTATGCAGACGAGCAATTCGAGGCGGTGTAGGGCGCGTTCGACCTTTTCCGTATTCGGGAAGGTCATCACCGGGTTGCCGGCCACGACGACGAGGGCTCGGACGCGATCGGGGTCCTCGGAGAGGACATCGTCTGCAAACACGGAGGCCGGCGGTCCGCCGAAGATTTGCGGATAGCCGCCCACGCGCGAAGGAGCCGGGTTTCGCCGCTTGCTGAAATCCTCGATTAACGAGGGCACGTCGATCGCTCCCGGGTTGAAGTAGACGCCA
>PIVZ01001090.1 GCA_003354045.1 bacterium | reverse complement strand
GTGAGCGGCTCCGTGACGGCTGACGGGAGGCCCCTCCTGTGGAAGAACAGGGACCTCGACCCTCTCGACCAGGAAGTGAGGTTCTTCAATGATGGCTCACACGGTGGTTACATCGCCGTCGTGACGACCGGTGTCAACGACACGACCACTGCCTACGTCGGCGTGAATGACGAGGGTTTCGCGATCATGAATGCCAATGCGCCCGATCTCAACACGGGCTCACCGTCAAGCCATGGCATCCTCATGAAGCTGGCCCTCAAGGAGTGCGGCAGTGTCGCGGACTTCGAGGCGCTCCTGATCGCGACCTCCGGCGAGCGGGGCCACATCTGGGCCAACTTCGGCGCCATCGACCGGTTCGGCGATGCGGCGATCTTCGAGGCGAACGACTGGGATTACGTGCGATACGACGCCGATGCGGAGGGCGGATTCCTCGTCCGTGCCAACTTCTCCTTCTGGGCGGGTAGCACCCCCGGGAGCCGCTACGAACGGGCCTACGAGCTGATCAGCAGCGCGGCTGCTTCCGGGCAACTCGATCACGCCTACATGGTGCAAACTGTATCCAAGGATATCGGTGGACCACCCACCTTGCCCTGCGGTGAGTGGCCCACGACCGACCCGGCCGTCAGCCGCTACAGGACCCGCTCCGCCGCCGTCGTGCATGGAGTTCTACTCACGGAGGACCCGCGGCTCTCGACCTTCTGGTGCACACTGGGTGAGCCGAGTTGTGGCGTCAGCGTGCCCCTCTGGTCCCATGCGGGAACGCCCCCTCCCGAGTTGCTGGAGCCGGGTGTGCAGGCGCCGATGTGCGCCGAGATCCAGGAGAAGGAGCTCTACTGCTATAGCAATCTCACGGGCGATACGACGATCGACACCAATGCGCTGGTTGGCAACGATGGCTTGAGTGGGATCCAGGGCTACAGTCTTCCGATCGAGATCGAAGCGTTCCACGATG
>PIVZ01000030.1 GCA_003354045.1 bacterium | reverse complement strand
CCTCCTCGTCCTCTCGCTGTTGCCGGTGTGGGCGCTCACGAACCTCGTATGCATGCAGCTCGACAAGATCTTCTTCCCCGCCTACCGGGACACCCCGGTAAGGGAGCCGGTCTTCATCATCGGTAACGCGCGCAGCGGCACGACGCTCTTCCATCGATTGCTCTCGGGAGACGAGTCGCGCTTCGCTTACTTTCGAACCTGGGAGATCCTCTTTCCCGCCCTCGTACAACGAAAGGTGATAGTCACCCTGGTAAGCGCCTACCAGCGCGCCTTTCCGAGATCCTTCGAGCGACTCGTCGAGTGGGAAAAACGACAACTGCAAACGCTCAAGAAAATCCGGCCGATCGGTGTCAACGAGCCCGACGAGGACGAGTTTCTCATGCTCGTTTCCTTCGCCTCACCGGTGCTCGCGGTGCTCTTCCCTTATGCCGACGAGCTTGCCGATCTGGCCTACTTCGACGGCCGTCCGCTCGCGGCACGTGAGCGCGTGATGAGCTACTACCGCGAGTGCGTGCTCAGACACCTGGCTTTCCATGGAGGCGGGCGCACGCTGCTCAGTAAGAATCCCGCCTTCGTCACCAAGATTCGAGGGCTTGCCCGAGAGTTCCCCGACTCGAAGTTCATCTATCTGGTTCGCGAGCCGAGCGAGACGATTCCGAGTCTCCTAAAACTCATGAGTACGGTATGGGAAGGGCTCGGTCTCGACTCCAAACACATCGAGGGCGCCACCCGGCAGCTCGGCAACGGTTGCATCCGCGATTACCGCTATGCGATGGAAGCGCTCTCCGAGCTTCCCGCCGACCGCTACGCCATCCTCGAGTACACCGACCTGGTGGGCGATCCGAAGGCGGCCGTGGAGAAAGTCTATGAGCGGCTCGGTTTGTCTGTCTCGTCCGAGTTCACGCAACGACTCGGCACCGCACGCAAGCGCCAACAGAGCTACAAGAGCGTCAATGTCTACTCGATGGAGGAGTTCGGATTCTCGACGGCCGAGGTTTCCCGCGAGCTCTCCGACGTAATGGAGCGCTTCGGGGTAAGCCCCATAGAGGTCCATTCGAGAGACTGCGAAAAGTCCCAAGATTCCTCCGGCCACCCCACACCCTGAGCTTCGGGCCAGCTGGAAGACTATAATAATCATGCACTTACGTGACCGCACTTCTGCCCCGTTGACTTGCATCATACAGATGATGTAAATGGTTTCTGCCATGGCGATAAGCCCAGAGGGTGAGGTCACGGCGGCGGAACCGCAGGCAGCCACCGGCCGTACGAAGAAGCGTCGCACGCAAGCTGAGCGCAGCGCAGCCACTCGCGAGAGCGTGGTGCGCGCGGCGACCGAGTGCATTGCCGAGCTCGGCTTCAGCAACGCCACCATGTCGCGCATCGCCGAACGAGCCGGGGTGACCTGGGGGGCGATGCAGCATCAGTTCGGCGACAAGGACGCCATCATCGAGGCCGTGATCGACCGCAGCCTTGACGAACTGGCAAGCCGCATGGATGGATTGCGCGAAGCCGAACCGGAGCTGCGGCGGCGCATCCACGCTTTCACCGAAAGGGCATGGGTAATCTTCGAGGGACCCGTATATCGGGCGATCCTCTACATCGTGCTACATCGGCGGGAGAATACCGAGCGCATCGCTTCGGTGTGCACAAGGCTATGGACGGAAATCTTCGGCGACCTCGCGCTTCCCGAGGAACAACAGTTCGCGGCGATGCGATTCACCTTCGTGATGCTCAGTGGAATCGCCACCGAGTCGGCGGTGCTGCCCGGTGTCGAGCCATCGAAAGACCACTTCGAAGTGATCGAGAGCACGCTGCTCGGACTGCTGGGCGGCCGGAAGTCGGAAGAATGAAAGACACGAGCCGCGTCGCGGTTCATACAGGGGACAAAGAATGGCTGATTACGATGCGATAGTTATAGGTGCAGGACACAACGGGCTGGCAGCGGCGAGCGTGCTGGCCAAGAGCGGGCTCACGGTAGCGGTGCTCGAAAAGACCAGCTGGCCCGGCGGCATGGCGGCCACCAAGGAGCTGTTCAAGGGGTACAAGCACAGCGTGGGCGCCTGGGCGCTCATCCTTCTCCACGAGGAAGTCGAAAGGCTCCTCGAGCTCGACAAATACGGCTTCGAGGTCCTAACGCCGCGAACTTCGTTCTGCTCCTTCGGCGAGCCCGGCGACGTGCCGTTTCTCGCCTACAACGACCCCGACGAGATGACCGCGCACCTCATGAACGACCACGGCCCGGAGGTGATGCAGAGCCTGATGGAGATGTTCGAGTATCTCCAGGTCTTCGGCAATCTCATGGATGGGCAGCGGCTCAAGGCGCCCGACTCCGTCGAGCAACTGATTGCCAACGCGCCGGATGCCAAGAGCCGCGAGATCCTCGTGCAGTGTTACTACGGAAGCTGCATAGACATCATCCGCAAGTTCTTCCCCGACCCGGAGAAGAACCGCTGCATCACCGCCTCGCTGTCGGCGATGTCGATCGACGGTACGCACATGGGGCCCTACACCCCGGGAAGCGCCTGCTCGATGGCCTATCACTACACGGCCGGCGGCGTGGCCAACGTCTTCAAGCTGGCCCGCGGTGGCATCGGCACACTGTCGGAGGCTCTCGAGCGAGCGCTCGTGGCCCACGGTGGAGAGGTGAAGTACAAAACCCAGGTAAAACGTCTGCTCGTCGAGAACGGACGGGCCGTCGGCGTGGAGCTTAAAAGCGGCGAGACGATCTCTGCCGATGTGGTGCTCTCGAGCATCGACGCGCAAAGCACCTTCGGCCGCCTGGTCGGCGAGGAAAACCTCCCCTCCCAGTTCGTCCATTCCGTAAAGGAGATCGACTACACCAACGGCTACATCCAGATCCACATGACGCTGAAAGAGCTGCCCGAGTTCACGGGACACATGGCCTTTGCCAACGAGAACAACATACGCTGGCTGGCGAGCTACATCCCCTCTCCCGAGCATCTCTCTCGCTGCTGGGACGACTACCGCGCCGATCGCGTGCCCGCGGACCCGGTGAGCTACTACCACATCCCGAGCCTGGTAGACCCGAGCGCGGCGCCGGAGGGATATCACGCCTGCACCTTCTTCTCGCACTACTTCCCGGCCAACCTTTCCAAGGACAAGCACGATGAGGCCAAGGAGATCATGGCCGACAGGGTGATCGGCCAGATGACGCGGTTTGCGCCCAACTTCAAGGACGCGATCATGGATAAGGCGATACTGACGCACAGGTATTTCGAGACGACCTTCGGAATTACCGGCGGCGACTTCTGTCACGGACTGATGCACCCCGGTCAGATGTGGAACATGCGTCCGGTACCCGGCTACTCGGACTACCGGACTCCACTCGAGCGTCTCTACATGTGCGGCGCGGCCTGTCATCCGGGACCGGGGATCACCGGTGTGCCTGGCTACAACGGTGCGCGCGCAGTGTTGAGCGACATGGAAGGTCGAAAGCGCGGCGGAGCGGCAGGGGTCTGAGCCGCGGTCGTGGTGTCCAAATTGACACGGCGGGGTTTTCTCGCCGGGGCGGGGGTTCTGGTCCTCGGGCTTTCGCTCAGCCGTCTGTCGTGCCGCGCACCCGACGGACCGCCGGGCAAGCCCTCGACCGGCAGCCCGCGGACCACCAAGCCTTCGGCCACCCCGACGGCGGTGCCCACCTACGGCGACTGGCGGGACGTATATCGCCAGAAGTGGACCTGGGATTCCGTTCACAAGGGCACACACCATGTGAACTGCTGGTACCAGCGTGGCTGCAACTGGAACGTCTACGTCAAAGACGGTCTCGTCGTGCGCGAGGAGCAGGCGGCAACCTACGAACAGATCAACGCCGAGGTGGCAGACTACAATCCGCGCGGATGCCAGAAGGGCGCCTGCTACAGCGAGCGGCTCTACGACGGCGCGCGCCTGCGTTACCCGCTCAAGCGAACCGGCGCGCGCGGAGAGGGAAAGTGGAAGCGCATTTCCTGGCAGCAGGCCCTCGATGAGATAGCCGATCTGACGATAGACGCGTTGACCACCGACGGGCCGGCCTCCGTCATCTGGGACCCGGGCACGGCAAGTGCCAACGGCGGCAACGGCCTCGGGGTACATCGCACGGGGTTTCTTCTCGACACGCCCATACTGAACGTCAACGGAGACGTCGGAGACCACCACCCCGGTGCCCTGGCCACGCTCGGCAAGATCTCTTTTGCCAGCTCGGCCGACGATCTCTTCTACTCTGATTTGATCTTGATCTGGGGAGGTAACCCCACCTACACCCAGATTCCCAACGCGCACTTCATCAACGGCGCCCGCTACAACGGCGCCCGCGTGGTTGCCATCGCGCCCGACTACAACGCCTCGTCGATCCATGCCGATGAGTGGATTCCCGTTCGCATCGGCACGGACGCCGCCCTCGGGCTGGCCTTGGCCCGGGTGATCATCGAGGAGGGCCTCCATGATGCCCGCTTCCTGGCCGAGCAGACCGACATGCCGCTACTGGTACGGAAGGACACGCGGCGCTTCCTCCGCGGTAGCGATCTCGAAGCAGGCGGCGCCGAAGACGTCTTCTACGTCTTCGACCAGGCTTCGGGAAAGGTACGCGAAGCCGACCAGCGCACTCTGTCTCTCGAAGGCATCGATCCGGCGCTCGAAGGAGACTACACCGCAACGACATCGGAAGACCGCGAAGTGTCCGTCACCACGGTCTTCGAGCTTCTGCGCGAGGAACTCGCTAACTACGCGCCCGAAGCCACCGAGAAGACGACCGGTGTGGCCGCCGATACGGTCCGCAACCTGGCGCGCCACATCGCCCGCGCCAAGGCGGCCACGTTCATTACTCAGTCGTGCTTCTCGAAGCACTATCACGCCGTGTCGATGGAACGGGCGCAGATCCTGGTGCTAACCCTGTGCGGCCAGATCGGCAAGAAAGGAAGCGGCATCAACATCTTTCCCGCCATGACGGTGGCGGGTGCGGCCACGGCCAATGTGTCTTCAGGGTCGTTGTCACCGCGGATCGGCGCGTTGGTGCTGGCCGCGAAGATGGCGCCCAAGTTCATCGGTGAGAAGTGGAAGGGGCTTACCGACGAGATGGTCCTGAACCAGCTCACGCGCGACGAGTGCGCGACCGGCCGCTACATCTCCGCGGCGCTCTTCTACTACGTTCACGGAGGTCTCGACGGGCTCTATGGAAGCTCGGCACGTTGGGACCCATCGATGAAGCGCGAGTTAAACGATTTCCTCACTGAATCCCTGGAGAAAGGCTGGCAGACGAAGCTGCCCGAAGTGCGGCCGCGTGTCTTCCTGTCGGCCGGCGGCAACGTGCTGAGACGTACGAGAGGTTACGACAGACTCTACGACGGGCTGCTTCCCGGGCTCGACGCGCTGGTCGCACTCGACTGGCGCATGAGCAACACCGCACTGCACGCCGACTACGTGTTGCCGGCCGCCGGCTGGTACGAGAAAGACGACCTTACCTGGGCCACACCGATTGCGCCCTATACACACGTGACCACGCGGGCGACCGAGCCTTACATGGAGGCGAAGACGGACTGGGAGTTTCACTGCATCTTTCTGAAGGCCCTGCAGAGCCGCGCGCGCGATCGCAGCCTGGAGACTTATGCCGACCGATCCGGCGCCGAGAGACGTCTCGACAACATCTATGAGCAGTTCACCTTCGGCGGCCGCTACACGGAGGACAACCCGAAGGAGATGCTGGACGCGCTGCTGTCGATCGCAACCAACATGGACGACATCACCTGGCCCGAGCTCGAAGAGAAGGGCTTTCAGCGCTACACCAAACTCGGCACGGACTTCATCAATATCGGTAACGCAACCGACATAGAGCCCACAGAGACGATCACGGCCGGCCGCTGGCACACCCGCGACAAGCAGCCGTGGCCCACCCTCACGCGACGCATCCAGTTCTACATCGACCATCCCTTCTATCTCGAGCTGGCCGAGGAGCTGCCCGTACACAAGGACCCACCCAAGATGGGCGGCGACTACCCGCTGGAGATGACCGGGCAACATGCGCGCTGGTCGATCCATGCTTCCTGGCGCGACGAGGCCACACTGCTCCGCCTTCAGCGCGGTGAACCGCTGGTCATCGTCAGCCCGGTGGACGCCACCGCGCGCCGGCTGGTAGATGGAGACCGCGTGCTGGTGCGAAACGACCTCGGCTCCTTCGAGGCGCAGGTAAAAGTCTCCGCCGCCGTCCGACCCGGACAGCTGATCGTCAACCACGCCTGGGAGCCCTTCCAGTTCAAAGATCAGCGCTCGCACCAGTCGATCATCCCCTCCCCTATCGACCCCCTTCAGCTCGCCGGCGGATACTTCCATCTCGGCCCGGCGATCGTCATGGGGGAGCCGGGAGGCGTCGATCGTGGAACCCGGGTCGAAGTCGAGCGCGCGTAGCATAGGTGAGGAAAGAGGAGAGCTACTCGATGGAAACCAAGATCAAGACGGCGGCATTCAAGACAATGCAAGAAGCCGCCGCAACGCTGGAGAATCACGCCGTGCAGGCCTGGAAAGAGCAGGGAGGCAAGGTCGTCGGCTACTTCTGCTCGATGCTACCGCAGGAGCTCTTCATCGCGGCGGGCCTTCTGCCCTTCCGTATGAGAGGCACGGGCAGTACCAGCACAGACCTCGCCGACGCCTACTTCACCAATCTCAATTGCAGCTTCACCCGCCACTGCCTCAATCTTGGTCTGGACGGCAGCTTCGATTTCCTCGACGGCTTGGTCTGCATCAATAGCTGCGATCAAGTCCGCCGCATCTACGACACCTGGCGACCCCACGTGGCGACCGAGTTCATCGAGTTCGTCACGCTGCCCCACCAGAGCGGCGCCGATCAGGTTGCCTGGTACACGGATGAGTTCACTGCGCTCAGGGGGAAGCTCGAAGGTCAGTTCAAGAAAGTCATGACGGACGAAGACCTGCACAAAGCGATCGCCTTGTGCAACGAAACCCGCAGCCTGCAAAAGCGGCTCTACGAGCTCAGAAAGCAGGACAATCCGCCAATCACCGGCGCCGAAGCCCTGGTTGTAATGGTGGCGGGCACCGCCATGCCGCCCGAGCAGTACAACGCGCTGTTGCGTGAGTTGCTAGGCGAGCTCGAGGGGACCTCCGGGCCGGGCGGACATCGGGCAAGATTGATGATCGCCGGAGGGGTCCTCGACGACCCCGCATATATAGAGGCGATCGAGGGAATGGGCGGTCTCGTCGTCACCGACAGCACCTGCTTCGGCACCCGGCTGATGTGGGAGAACGTGGATACTGAGGTGCCCAACCCGCTCGAGGCCCTGGCGAGATACTACCTGGTAGACCGCCCGAGCTGTCCACGGCTATACGACGCGCAGGAAAAGCGGACTCGTCTCATCCAGGACCTTTATGCCGAGTTCAACTGCGACGGGATCATCGGTGAGAGGATGATGTTCTGCGACCAGTGGAACGTCGAGCACTACATGCTCGACACGGATCTCAAAGAAGCCGGCATTCCGTTTCTCAAGCTGGAGCGTGAGTACCTGACCAGCGGCACCGGCCAGTTGCGCACGAGAGTCCAGGCCTTCATAGAGACGATGGGGAAGTAGACGATGGATAACGGTGAACACAAAGGCATTGCGAGATACCGGGAAGAGCTCGAGCGCTACCGATTTCTTTACGATCTTTGCGAGCAGAGCGACGATGCGGAGGTCAAGGCGCAGGGCTTTCTGGCAAAGCTCATCGGAGACTCCCGCGCGCGCATCATCGAGGCCCACGAGACCGGTGAGCCTTTCATCGCAAACAACTACTGCACCGCACCCGAGATCGCCGAAGCCATGGACATCCCGTGGTTCATGCTCTACGACGCCCCGTTCATGGGCGCCGCGGCAGAGACGCTGCACGACGAGATAGACGCCACCGAGGCGATGGGCATCGGCAACGACCTGTGCACCGCCATCCGTTCGAGCATCTACTACGTCGAAGAGGATCTGGTGCCGGTTCCCTCGGCCGTAATCGGGTTCATCTTCCCGTGCGACGGGATGCCGATGCTCTACCAGGTGATAAAGCACAGCAAGACATGGGGGCACGTGCCCATGTTCAGTCCCGACCCTTCCTACTTCGGCGACGAGCGCGGCGTGAACTACTTCGCCAACGAACTGCGCAAGATGACCACATTCCTCGAAGAGATAGCCGGCCGCAAGCTCGACATGGACAAGCTCAAGGAGGTCATCGAGGAGGGCAACAAGCAGTACGCGCTGTGGCAGGACTACAACGAGCTGCGCCGGGCCGTCCCTTGCCCCGACGGCTTCGACGAGGGAGGCGCCAAGTGTTTCAGCGTCGCGCAGGTGCTGCAGGTCGGCCAGCAGGGAGGCACCGACTGGTTCGCGCAGCTGGTAAAGCGTGCCGAGACCAAGGTCGCCAACAAGACCGGCCCGGTCGAGAAGGAGAAGATACGGCTGTTCTGGTTCGACATCATGCCGGTTGGCTGGCCCTACGACTTCATGCCGTGGCTCGAGCAGGAATGGGGCGCGGTGGTTGTCATGGATATGTTCGGCAACCATCCCTACGCCACCATCGACACCAGCGACGAGGAGGAGATCTGGCGGGGGCTGGCCCGACGGGGGCTGTTTCACACGCCCATGGTGCGCCAGGCCATCGGTCCGGCCGAAGGCTTCGTCAACGACCTCGTCCGCATAGTCAAGGACTACCAGATCGACGTCGTCGTCTGGCCCGGCCACATGGGTCACAAGGAATCGCTGGCGACCTATGGTGTAATGCGCGAGGCCTGCCGCGAGCTGCACGTGCCGTTCCTCGACCTACGCGTGGACATCTTCGACCGTCGCTACACCACGCCCGAGGAGGTAAAAGACAAGTTCGAGCAGTTCTTCCGTGGGCTCGGACTGGGCTGAGGAGTAGAGCAATGAGCGAAAAGAAAACTATCTCTCGTGTCGAGATGTTGTCCCCCGAGCAGGCCAAAGAGGCCGCCGAGGCGGTGGGTGTGCCGGACGAGCTCTCGAGCCGCAACATCTTCCGTCTGTTGCTGCGCCGGCCGGTACTGGCCAAGGCGGTAAACGACCTGCTTTACTCGCTGCTGCTGCACGGCACTTTCGATGACCGCCTGCGCGAGCTCGTCATCATGCGCATCGGCTGGGCGACCGGCTCGGACTACGAGTGGACGCAGCACTGGACGGTCGCTCAGATACCCTTCGGTGTGAGCACCGACGACCTGCTGGCGGTGAGGGACTGGCAAAACTCCGACCGCTTCGGCGAAGTCGAGCGGGCGATCCTGGCGGCGACCGACGAGGCTCTGGAGACGGGAACGCTCTCTGAGGAGACCTGGGCTTCGTGCAAGCGCCACCTTGGCGACGACGATGCCTGCATCGAGCTGGTCGCCTCGCTGGCAACGTGGCGATTCATCTCCCAGCTTGCCAGGAGCCTCCATATCCCGGTCGAGGACGACGTAGACTCCTGGCCCCCTGACGGCGTAGCCCCGCCCGGCGCGATCTGATTGCCGCCGGCCGGCGGTAGTGCACCCCCGGCCGGCGCGCCGCCTTCAGTGTATGCTGGCCGAGAGCTGGCCGACGATCGATTCGGCTTCCTCCGCCATCGAATCGAACAGCTCCTGCACTGTCGGAATGCTGTGCAGTAGACCCACGCCCTGACCGCATGAGACAACGCCGACGTCGAGATCGCCCTCGTCGTACATCTTCTTGGCCTTGGCACCGGCCGCCGCGTTGAAGATCTCGCCGGCGTCTCCGGCCTCGTCAGCCTCTATCTCGAGCACGCGCTTGGCGGCCGTGTTGTTCCAGACGCGGTGGGTAGCGCCGACCGATCGCATGATCAACGTGGTGTCGTTTTCGGAGGCATCGACGAGCGCGTTCTTGAGATTGTCGTGAACGGGGCACTCCTTGGTTGCCATCAAGGAGGTGCCGATGATCGCGGCACCTGCCCCGAGGGCAAGGACGGCCGCCAGGCCGCGTCCGTCCGAGATCCCGCCGCCGGCAATCACCGGGACATCGACGGCATCGATGGTGCTCGGGGTCATCACCAAGGTGCCGATGTCGAGCGTGCCGGTAGCGCCTCCGTTCTCGTAGCCAACGACGGTCACCATGTCGGCGCCGAGGCTGGCACCCTTCACGGCGTAACGGACGCCGGCGCACTTGTGAATCCACACGGCGCCGGCCTCCCTGAACATCGGCACGTACTCCTTGGGTGCCGCGTGTCCCGAGGTCTCGATGATTCTCACGCCCTCATCGAACATGGCTCGGATGTGAGCGGGCTGGTCGGTCGGCATGAGCGCCGGAAAGAGGTTGACGTTCACGGCAAAAGGCTTGTCTGTCAGCGCCTTGACCCGCTGGAGCGCCTCGCGCAGCTCCTCCGGCGTTTTGTAGATGGCACTGGCCAGTATCCCCAATCCTCCCGCGTTCGAGCAGGCGGCAACGAACTCCGGCGTGGTGATGCTCATCATGCAGCCGGCAATGATCGGGTACTTGATCCCTAACTTTTCGGTAACGGCAGTCGTCAACATGGTTTTACTCTTCCTGTCTGTTCGTAGGGGATTGCCCCTCTGTTCGGCGGGGTCTACCCGCTGGTTCGTCTGCCGGATCGTGGACGGCGGAATTGACGGTCCGTCGAGAAATCCCTTCGCAGGCCACGCAGGTGGCCTCGGCGCTGCCGCCTCGATCAGGGGGTCATCCGACGGGTTCCACACTGCATCTCAACCAGGAAACCCGAGCTGAGGCAACGGCGAGAGACGCCAGGCAGCCGGCCTCGGGCTCAGCGCCGAACGTTCTCGATGACGATTCCGAGCGACGGTGCCCGTGAGAGAGGACCGTCCGCGGTAAGCAACGGAGCGTCGAATCTGTCGGCAGCCGCCAGATAGAGTGCGTCGTAGGCACTCACGTTGTCTCGATATCGCCAAGCCTCTTTGACCAAGGAGGTGTGGGCAATGCGCCGAATTCCCCATTCGACCAGGTCGTCGAGCGCCTCACGAGCACGCGCCTCCGCGACACGCTCTTGAAAGAGAGCCCGCCGCAAGACGGCCAGCACCTCTGCGTCCAGCAACTCAGGCGCGACCAGGTCGGAAGAAGCGAGCCGAGGGGCCACAGCCACACCCAAGGGCGTGCGGAGCAAGAACTCGACCGCCACGGACGCATCGACGGTGAGAATCAAATCGAGTCGCTCCGCTCTGCACGTTCCTCGGCGAGAAGCTCAGCGGCTTTGACCCCTAGCTCGACCGGCTCCCGGCCGGCCAGACGCTTCAGGAATCGCTCATGCTCGAGTTCCCGACGAACCGCCTCCAACACCACCTCGCGGATCGTCGTACCGCGCCGCCGCGCGCAGCCACGTAATCGCCGGTGGAGGTCGGCGGGGATATCCTTGACTTGCAGGTTTGACATAGCATCCTATTAGCATGCTCAAAGCATGCCTACAACCATGAGATGTCCGCGCCGACCAGTTCGCGAAGTTCAGCCCCTTCATGTCGCTGAGTCCGCTGGCGGCCGCCGACCGGCCACTTGCCGACCGTCGGTGACAGAACGGGTTGGCCGCCTGTGCCTCCGGCCGGGCGGCGTGTAAGATGCCGGAATGCGCACCGGTTTGGACCGGCTCTTGGAGGAGCCGAAGCGATGGCTAGGTAAGCCCCGTGTCGGGCTGCTCGCGAATCCGACCACCGTCGATAGCAATCTCGACCACGGCGTAGACCTGCTGCACCGGCATCCGGACGTGGACCTCCGGCTGCTCTTCGGACCCGAGCATGGCATACGCGCAACCGCGCAGGACATGGCCGGCGTAGACGACGCGCATGATCCGGTGACCGGCCTTCCCGAAGTGAGTCTCTACGGCGAGACCTTCGAGTCGCTCTCCCCCACTCCCGAGCAGCTCGAGCAGATCGACGTGCTGGTGTTCGATGTGCAAGACGTGGGCGCGCGCTACTACACCTACGCTGCGACCATGGCGCTCGCGATGCGCGCGGCCCGCGGCGCTGGCATAAAGGTAGTCGTTCTCGACCGGCCCAATCCCATCGGCGGCACTCAGATCGAAGGCGGCGGACTCGAACCCGGCCTCGAGAACTTCTGCTGCCTCTACCCGGTTCCCCAACGTCACGGGATGACGGTGGGCGAGCTGGCGCGCCTCTACAACGACACCTTCGCGATCGGCTGCGAGCTAGAGGTCGTACCGTGCGAGGGTTGGCGGCGCGACGCTTACTTCGACGAGACCGGCCTGCCCTGGATCATGCCCTCCCCCAACATGCCGACTCTGGAAACGGCCGTCGTGTATCCCGGTATGTGCCTGCTCGAAGGCACCAACCTCTCCGAAGGCCGCGGCACCACCCGCCCTTTCGAGCTCTTCGGCGCACCGTTCATCGACGGCCGAAGACTTGCGGAAGAGCTCGGCAGCTACGATCTCCCCGGCGTCGCCTTTCGTCCCTGCACGATCCAGCCCACATTCCAGAAATTCGCCGGGCAAAGCTGCGGCGCCGTCCAGATCCATGTAACCGACCGCAGCGTCTTCCTGCCTTACCGGACCGGCATCGCCGCCCTGCTGGCGGTAAAGACTCTGTGGCCGGACGACTTCGCCTGGCGCACCGAGCGCTACGAGTTTCGCGACGACGTCCCCGCCATCGACCTGCTCACCGGCAACAATGCCGTGCGCGAGGCGATCGACGCGGGTGAGAGCCTCGACGCGGTGATGCAGATCGCGTGCAGCGGCACCGAGGCTTACGACGCGGGACGCGAAGCGGCGTTACTATACGACTGATCCACGCCGAGAAAGGGGGCACCTGACGCCGGCTTCAGCCCCGGGCTCGTTGACTCTGCCCCTTGCAGAGGCAACTAGAGTCAGGCTCGAGGTCGATGATGGACGCGAAGATGCACGCCATAGCGAAGTCCTGCAAGGGATTTCTCGAAGATGACGAGGGGCTCCGGCTCTACGAGCTTGCCCGTGAGGCGGCGGTTCTCGGACCGGTCGTCGAGATCGGCAGCTACTGCGGCAAGTCGTCCGTCTATCTCGGATGCGGCGCTCGTGAGGCGGGAGGTGCGCTGCTTTGCATCGACCACCACCGCGGCTCCGAGGAGCACCAGCCCGGCGAGGAGTACCATGATCCCGAGCTGTTCGATGAGCACGTGGGACTACTCGACAGTCTGCCCGAGCTGCGCCGGTCGATTGCGGACGCCGGTCTCGAGGACACGGCCGTGCCGATAGTTGCCTCGAGCCCCCGCGCGGCCGAGATCGTGGCAACGCCGGTCGGTATGGTCTTCATAGACGGTGGCCACAGCGAAGAAGCCGCCTCGACCGACTACGAGTCGTGGTCGGGAAAGATCGCGAGTGGCGGCATACTGGCCATCCACGATCTCTTTCCGAATCCTGAAGAAGGCGGGCAGGCGCCGATCAACATATACCGTCGCGCGCTGGCCACGGAACTCTTCGACGAGCTTCCGACCACCGGGACGCTGGGCGCACTGCGGCGCCGCTAGCAGTCCGATACAACAGGGCCAGGGAAGTTAATCCGGCTAAGATACCAGCGAGGATCGCCGCTCGCGGCTGTCGCTTTCGTCGCCAGTCAGATCTTCGCCGGTCAGATCTTCACCGGCCAGACTTCTAAACAGCCCGCTGGTCGTAGACTCCCGAGCCAGCGCATCCGCGGCAACCAGAACCGCCGCGGCGGTCCAGGCATTTCGCTCGACCGGCCAGATGACATCTTCGGGATGGGTCTTGCCGGTCTCGTAGCCGTCGTCCTCGGCACGGAACGGGCGCAGCCACGAGAACACCTGATGAGCGCGGCTCTCGAGCCCGCAAACGTCGAGCGCCACAACGAGCTCGCAGGTCTCGGCCACCGTGTACCACGGCTGGTCGCAAACGCAGCGACAACCCACGCCTTCGGCAATGAACTTCTCCACCATCGTGTGGTCGGAGAGCAGGCGCCGCCCTTGCGCGCCACGCACCGCGCCGCCGAGCACCGGATAGTACCAGTCCATCGAATAGCGGCCGGGTGCTTCGGGAAGGTTCGTGCCCTCGAAGACGCTCAGATCGCCTCGCAGAACCTCGGCCAATCTCTCGCGCGCCTCTGACCAGTGCGGGCGCTCGTGACCGAGCACCTCGGCGATCCGCAGTGCGCATACCAAGCTGCCGTGGATCGACGCAGACGCCGTTAGCAGCGGAGCCCGATAGGGATCCCCGTTGCGGTCCAGGGCCCAGGAGATTGCACCGCTTGGCTCCTGCAGGCTGACGACGAACTCGATTGCACGCTCCAGCGTCGGCCACATCTCGGTAAGAAAGCCGACGTCCGCGCGGGCAAGATGAAAGTGCCACAGCCCCGTCGCAATGTAGGCAGCGTGGTTGGTTTCTTGCGTACAGTCGGTAACACGACCCTTGCAACGCCTGGACGGCCAGCCTCCCTCGGGACCTTGCGTGGCAGCGAGGAAACGATAGGCCGCGGCGGCATTCTCATGGAAACCGGCCACGGTGAGTCCCATGGCCGAATGGACGTGGTCCCAGGGATCGGCCTTGTCACCGCGCCACCAAGGGATCTCTCCGTCGTCGGTCTGCTGCTTTATTATCCACAGTGCGGTGGCATGGGCCTGGTCGCTGGAGAGGGGATGACGGTGGGTTTTCACAGTCTTGATCATCCTTTGACGGCATAGAAGACGACGCTCTTGCCGAGCATCGGGTTAAGGACACGCTCTAGCAAACGCGTCAGCAAAGGACGACGGAACATGTCCCACACCAAAAACTTGTGGTAGAGCTGCACGGCACGCGAGTCGTCATTCTCCAAACCGACCATGCACTTGAGCCACCAGAACGGCGCGTGAAGAGCATGGGCGAAGTGACTCGCGAAAACGCGGTAGCCATGCGTGCTGAGTTTACGACGAAGCGCACGCCTGTTGTAAATGCGCACGTGACCGCCCGGTGTGTGTGAGTACTCGTGCGAGAGCGCCCAGCACACCGCCTCCGGACCGCGCCGCGGTACGGAGACAGCCAGGTTTCCGCCCGGGCGTAGAACGCGCGAGATCTCCCTGATGGCGGCATCATCGTCTTCGAGGTGCTCGAGAACCTCGGAGATGATCACGCAGTCGAAGGTTCCCGATTCGAAGGGTAGTTCGTAGGCGCTTCCGCGAAGAACGCCCCAAGGGCCGGCGTCGGGGACGGCTCCTCCTTCCTCGGGAGTGAGGGCTGCCAAGGTGTGTAGAGCCGCGGCGGTCTCGAAAACTTTCTGCTTGTCGAGGTCGAGCGCGAAGGCGGCAATTCCCGGCTTCATGCGCGTCTGCCGTGTGTGGCGGCCGTCACCGCAGCCAACGTCGAGAACACGCGCGCCGGGCTCGAGGCTCAGCCGTTCGATGTCGATCGTCAGCATCGCCGTGCGCTCCTCATGCGGCAGCCTGCGGCGATTGGACCGTCGGCGAAGCGTTTACAAACGGCGCTTCCGCCCGGCCGGCACGATCACGGGTTGCCAGACGCTCGGCGATCACCTCTCGGTACACCGCCACCGTCCGCTCGGCAGCGCACCGCCAGGTGAAGTGCTCTTCCACACGCCGCCGGCCGGCTGCGCCCATGCGGAGGCGTGTATCCGCGGATGCTCCGAGCATGCGCCGGATACCGTCGGCAAGGCTGGCGGCACAGCCCGGTTTGACCAGGATGCCCGTTTCTCCGCTCGTACCCACTACTTCCGGCAACGCCCCGCCGGTCGTTGAAACCACCGGTGCCTCGCAGGCCATCGCCTCGCCGGCCGGAAAGCCGAAGCCTTCGTAAAGAGAAGGAACGACCGCGACCGCAGCACGCGCATAGAGCTCGGCGATTTCCTCGGCCTCGACTCTGCCCGTAAAGTGCACGGCCTCGGTCAGACCAAGCCTGCGGATGGTCTTGGCGTGGGGTGACTTGCGAAGCAGGCTGCCGATCACGGTGAGCCGCAGCTCCGGCCTTTCACGCCGGAGCTCGGCAAGCGCCCGCAGCAGAAACGCGAAGCCCTTCAGCGGGGCATCCGCGGACATGATCGTGACCAGGTGGTTCGGCTCCCGTTCGATCTCGGGAATCGGGCGGAACACATTGAGGTTGATCCCGTTGCCCACCACGCTCAGGCGTTCGCTATCCACTCCGAACTCATCCGCAATATCGGTGGCCGAAGCCTGAGAGACGGTCAAGATGCGCCCGAGCCGTCCGGCGACCTCTTGTTGCATTGGGATGAAGCTATACCAACGACGCAGACCGAAGCGCCTGTAGAAGTTCGGCGCCGATTTGAGTGCAATCTCCAGATCGGCAGTCACGGGATGATGAATCGTCGCCACCACCGGCACATGGTTCTGCAGCTCGAGTAACGCCTCTCCGAGCGACTGGTTGTCGTGGACGATGTCGTAGCCTTCGCCGTCCGAGAGCGAACGATAGCGGCGCATGACTCGGTTGCAGAACGTGCGCGGCTCGGGGAACTCACCCGTCATCGTGCGGAGCCATTCATCGACGTTTATGGGGTCACGGAACTTGCTCGGATGCGGTAAGCGCAGCAGGGCCTTCTCGTTCCAAAGATCGAGGCTCGGCAGCTTGACGAGTCGCACCCCCTCGGTGAGCTCCGGGTAGGGCTGGCCGCTCCACACATCCACCTCGTGCCCCATGGCCACCAGCTCGCGCGCGAGAAGCCGTGTGTAGATTCCCTGGCCGCCGGATCGCGGATTGCCACGGTAGGTGAGCAGGCAGATGCGCAACGGCTCGGAGCACGCGGGCTCTACGGGGAATCTTTTTAGTTTGGTACCGTTCACGAAATCCAAGTA
>PIVZ01001089.1 GCA_003354045.1 bacterium | reverse complement strand
GAGTCGTTGCGACTCCATCGCCCGCGGGAAGTTCACAGGAAGCCGGAAGTCGTAAGTCCATGGCAGAAGCCCGGGGTTGATATCTCTGGCCAATGTCCATGGATGAAGTTCATCCACAGGAGGTAGGACCATGACCACCACCCTCGATCCCACTCTCACCGACGAGCAGGGTACGCCGATTTCGCTCGAGGCCTCGGATGTCACGGGGATGCGGACGCTGCCCGTCGAGGTTCAGCGCGAGCTCTCCGCCGATGCGGTCGCACGGTCGATCGCCAATCTCATGGCGTTGCCGCAGAACGTCCCCTGGGCGCTGCGCGAGAACAGCTCGAGCGCCTACCTGGATGGCGGCACGGCCATCGGTGACCAGGTCGCCCCCGGGGCGAAGGTGACCGTGACGCCGAAGACCCATCTTGGTTGACGCATTGGTTGACGCATTGGTTGACGCAACAACCGAGGAATCCCGATGAGTGGCATGACCGGAATCAGCCCGCACCAGCCGCGCACGGCGGCGGGCAGTGACTCGCTGGCGGTCGATCTGCGTCTCGATCTGCAGGGCGGCGTCGTCGCCACCGAGCAGATCGAGGAGAGTGACCTGGCTGATGCGTACGGTGAGATCTGGTGGGCGAGCCAGCTTCGCACCGGGCATCCGGAGGTGAGGCGGGAGGATACGCTGGTGACCCTCCGTCCCACCTATCTCGCGGGTCGGGAGCCGATCTGCACGGGGTTCACGCTCGAGGCAACCAATCCGAGTGGTCATTCGACCACCTGTTCATTCCGGCGCGACTGCGTTCTGCACGTTGCGGAGCGCGCCGCCGGACGGCTCCGCGAGGCGGGTGTTCTCAAGTTGGAGGAGACCTACTTCTATGATCTGCGGGCCGACCGGCGGCGCGAGCCGGAGACCTTCATCGTGCTGCCGAAGGGGGCAGGCGCGGGCCAACGGCCCTCGATCGACGGC
>PIVZ01001088.1 GCA_003354045.1 bacterium | reverse complement strand
TGATGTCCATCTTGCCGTCGCCGTTGAAATCGCCCACACCGCACGCCTCGCTCTGATACTTGCCCACCCGGTGCATCGCGAACCGCACCCCACCGATCAGCTCTCGCCCCGCCTCCGGCAGCCCGGGTTGCGAGAAGACCACCTGGTCGAAGACGTTGTCGAGGCGCGCGTAGAGCTCACCAGTCCAGTTCCGACTGGCATTCGGCGGCCAGAGCCGGGCAAGCCGCAGGTTGCAGGTGGCGGTCGTCGGCAGGTGGTCGAGACGGTCCGCGGCGGCATCGAGACCGTACTGTGCTCCGGTCGCCTCGATCTCAACCATTCCTTGCCAGGCCGGCCGCGGCGACATCGACAGCCCCACGTACGACAGGAAGTACGGTCGACGCTCCACCGGTGCGTCGTAATCGCCGTCGACTCCGCGCTGACGGGCGCGCAGGAAGGCGTGATTGAAGTCGAGGCGCATGCGGTGCGGTAGTCGCCGGTGGCCATGCAGTTCGATCCCGAGGAGACGCATCTCGTCGGCGAGGCGACCGGCCTGGGCAATCAACCTGGGCAATCGCCCTGGGTGAATTGCCCCCGATCCATCGTCGAACCTATCGAAAGTCCTCCCGCACCGGATGAAAGATGTCGAGGAGCCGGCACTTGGTCAGCGCGATTCCCCCGTGTGGCACGTTCGAGGGCAGGATGACCGGCGTGCGCGGTGTCACCTCCATCACCTTCCCGTCCACGTTCAGCTCGAATTGCCCCTCGAGCACGGTCAGCACCTGCTCGTGCGGATGGCTATGCTCCGGCGCCACGGCGCCGGCAATCACGTCCCAGTAGGCGAGCGTCATGTTGTCCGAGTGGACGAAGCGGCCCCTGTACCCCGGAAACAGCTCCTGCTCGGTCAACGTATCCAGATCGATCATCGTCATCTTCGAGACTCCTCAAAAGAAACGGGGGACTCCCGCAGGAGCCC
>PIVZ01000511.1 GCA_003354045.1 bacterium | reverse complement strand
CGCGGTGCCGGCACAAGGGAGTGTCGGCGACAACACCGTCAAGGCGGTCAAGCAGAAGGACGTTGGTGCTCTCCGCCCGGTTGCGCGGACGGGCGACGAGCCGGCGCTGGTGCTATACACCTCCGGGACCACGGGAAAGCCGAAAGGCGTACCGCTCAGCCACGCCAACCTTCTGGCCAATCTCGGCGCCCTTGCCGAGGTATGGGCACGTACGGAAGAGGACCGCCTGCTGCACATCCTGCCCGCCCATCACTTCCACGGCCTGGTGCTCGGGCTGTACGGCAGCCTGCTGGCCGGCAATCAGATCCTGCTGATGCCGCATTTCGATGCACGAGCCACGCTCGAAGCCGTCGATAAGTTCGACACCACGTTGCTGATGGGCGTCCCCACTATGTACTCACGCATGATCACCTCGGCTGGTAAGAGCGGCGACCTGTCGCGCCTGCGGCTTGCCATCTCGGGCTCGGCGCCGCTGGATGCGGCCACTTGGCAGGCGTTTCACGAACGTTTCGGCATCCCGCTCGTCGAGCGCTACGGGCTGACGGAAACCGGAATCGTCAGCTCCACGCTGCCGGCAGCGCCCAAACCAGGCAGCGTGGGCCTGCCTCTGCCGGGCACCACCGTGGCCATCCGCACCGAGGACGGCAGGTACCTGGTCGGCGGCCACGCCGAGGATACCGTGCGCGGCGAGATCTGCGTGGCAGGTCCCTCCGTCATGAAGGGCTACGGCAACGACGACGAGGCAACTCACGCGGCCATCCACGACGGCTACTTTCACACCGGCGACCTCGGCTACTTCGACGAGGACGGCTACCTCCACATAGCGGGCCGCATCAAGGACGTCGTCATCGTGGGCGGCTCCAACGTGATTCCCGGCGAGGTTGAAGTGGTGCTGGCGAGCGTGTTCGGAGTCGGAGAGGTAGTGGTCGCCGGCCATCCCCACGAAGACCTCGGTGAAGTGGTGGCTGCATACGTCGTTCTCGAGGGACAGATCAATGACGGGCGGCTACGCAAGGCGGAGCTCGAACTGCAGGAGATCGCGGGACAGCGCCTCGCCCGCTACAAGCGGCCGCGACACTATTTCTTCATCGAGGAAATCCCGCGCAACGCCATGGGCAAGATCGACCGCGCGAGACTCGCAGACAGCCGATGCCTCAAACGTAGCGTTTCATAGCGCGGTCCATCTCGCGCTGGACTACACGTTCCTTGATCGCCGCTCGCTTGTCGGGCGCGCGCTTGCCTCGGGCCAGAACCAGCTCGGCCTTCACGCGCCCGTTCTTGAGATAGAGCCGTGTGACCAGCAGCGTGAGCCCGCGCTCGCGCACCTTGCCTTCCAGGCGGTCTAGCTCGCGCCGGTGCAAGAGCAGCTTTCGTTCGCGCATGGGGTCGTGGTTGGACTGGCCGGCGGGCTTGTAGGGCCCGATGTGACAACCGACCAGATAGGCCTCGCTGCCGCGGATACGTACGAAGCAATCGGTGAGACTGGCCGCACCGGCGCGAATGGCCTTTACCTCGGTGCCGAGCAGAGCGAGGCCGACTTCTAGCTTCTCGTCGAAGTGGTAGTGAAAGCGCGCCTTACGATTGGCGGCGACCTGCTGTGTTCCGTCGCCGCTTGCGCTCTCGGCTTTCTTCTTCTTGCGTCCGCTGGCCACGACGCGAGACTAACACGCCCGAGGCCGGACTCGAACCTCCACGCGGGGGCCGGGAGCGCTCACTCCACGGCCGCTTGTCCACGCCGGAGCCTTCCCCGCGCTATCCCCAGACTTTCTTGAGATGTGACTGGCCGCCTATCTCGTGCTTGCGTCCGAGATCGACCTGGCGGTTTTTCTCGTCAACGAAGACGACGTTGGGCTTCCAGCTCTCGGCCTCCTCGTCTTTCATCCAACCGAAGGCCGCGATGATCACCAGGTGGCCGGCTTCGACCTTGTGGGCGGCGGCGCCGTTCAGGCATATGACGCCCGAGCCGCGCTGGCCCTCTATCGCATAGGTCTCGAAGCGCTCGCCGTTGTCTATGTTCCAGACGTGTATCGCTTCGTTCTCGATTAGACCCGCGGCGTCCATCAGATCCCTGTCTATGGTCGCACTGCCCTCGTAGTGAAGGTCGGCGCCGGTCACTGTTGCACGGTGAATCTTGCCTCTGAGCATCTTACGCATCTGATCGTACTCCGTCAGTTGGAGATGGTGGCGTCGTGATCGCCGCCCTGTCGCTCGAGTTCGTCGAGCCTACCGTTGCCGCGGCGCTCTGCCGTGGCTCGGGCAAAAATGATGTTATCGATTAGCCGCACCGCCCCCATGAAGGCAGCCACGGCGATTACCGAGTCCTGGTCGGCCACTTCCACGGGCTCCAAGGACTCACCGTCTATTAGCTCGAGGTACTCGAGCTTGATCGCTTTGCACGAATCCAGCTTCTCTCGGACGATGCCGAGGAGGCGGGCTGCCCCCGTCTCGCCCTCGAGGAAGGCAGCGGCGGCTGCACGCAGGGCGGCGTTGATGATCGGGGCCTGCTCGCGATGGCCCGGCTCCAGACGCGCGTTGCGCGAGCTCATCGCCAAGCCGTCCGCCTCGCGCACGGTAGGCCCGGGGACGATCGCCACGGGGAAGTGTAGATCCCGCGTCATGCGCCGCACCAGCTGGAGCTGCTGGTAGTCCTTCTCGCCGAAGACGGCGAGATCGGGACGCACCATGTTGAAGAGAGCGCTTACTACAGTGGCCACGCCGTCGAAGTGTCCCGGACGGTGCGCGCCACAAAGGTTGTGCGTGAGCCGCGGTACGTTCACGCAGGTGTCGGCTCCCTCGGGGTAGACTTCCTCGGCCGAGGGCTCGAAGAGGATGTCCACGCCCTCGCGTTCGAGTAGAGCACGATCCGTCTTCTCGTCACGCGGGTAGGTGTCAAAGTCGTCGCGGCGGTCGAACTGCGTGGGGTTTACGAAGATCGACACGACGACGACGTCCGCAAGCGCCTTGGCCTTGCGGACCAGCTCCAGGTGGCCTTCGTGCAGGAAGCCCATGGTCGGCACGAAGCCGACGCACAGCCCCGCGCCCCGGGTCTGCCGGCTGAGCTCTTGCATCTTGGCAATGCTGGTCACTACCTTCACGGCGCCGCCTCTCGGTATCCTCGTCAGGCCTTCTTGCGCAGGGCCACCGGGCGCGGCGTCGAGAACGAGTGCTCCGCAGTCGGGAACGCACCATCACGAACCTCACCGACGTAGGAGGAGATCGCGCTGGTGGCCTCACGGCCGAGCTCGGCGTAACGCTTGACGAACTTGGGCGAGATGCGGTCCTCGAGGCCGAGCACGTCGTGCATCACCAGCACCTGGCCGTCACAGCCAGGGCCCGCGCCGATGCCGATGGTCGGGATGGAGAGCCCCTCGGTGATCTCTGCGCCAAGGTCGGCCGGGACACCCTCGATCACGACAGCAAAGGCCCCTGCTTCCTCGAGCGCACGGGCATCCTCGATGAGGCGCTCGCGCCCACCCGGCGCATTTCCTCCGCGGCGACCCTGCACCTTGTGGCCGCCCATCCGGTGGAGCGATTGGGGGGTGAGCCCGATGTGGCCCATTACCGGGATGTCCACCGCGCAAAGGCGCGCCACCGTGTCGGCCACGTGAACCCCACCTTCGAGCTTCACGGCCTCGGCGCCGGCCTCTTTGACCAGCCTCCCGGCATTGGTCAACGCCTCGGTCTCGGAGACCTGGTAAGAAAGGAACGGCATGTCGCCGATCACCAGTGCCCGCTCGCGACCGCGCGCGACCAGGCGGGTGTGGTAGACCATCTCGTCCATGGTCACGGACAGGGTGTTCTCCCCGCCCTGGACGACCATGCCGAGGGAGTCCCCGACCAGCAGCATGTCCACGCCGGCGCCGTCTGCGAGGCGCCCGAACGTGTAGTCGTAAGCGGTGAGCATGGTGAGCCTGCGC
>PIVZ01000510.1 GCA_003354045.1 bacterium | reverse complement strand
AGCGATGCGATCAATGCCGATATGGACCCGCGCGACCTGGCCCATGTGGTGGCCCTGTACGACGGCGAGCTTCGCATGGTGGACGACTACATCGGCCGCCTGCGCCGCTACGTCGAGGGATTGGGGCTGGGCGGCAAGACGATCTTCGTCATCACCTCCGACCACGGTGACGAATTCTTCGAGCACGGCAACAAGGGGCATCACCGCACGCTCTTCGAGGAGGTCTTGTGGGTGCCGCTGGTCATCGAGGTGCCGGGAGTTTCGCCGGCCGTCGCGGAGATCGACAGTGAGGTGAGCATCATCGACATAATGCCGACACTTCTCGGCCTCGTGGGGATTGCGCCGCCGGAGCACGTCGAGGGGGGCGATCTGACCCGGCTGATCACCCGTGTCAGGGAGCCGAGGGTGCGAGCCATAAACGCCGAGCTCTACCGTGAAGGCAGCCTGAATGTTCAAATATCTACGACCATTAATCGCAAGAAAGTAATCCATCACTTTAAGCATCGAAAGATGCGGACTCACGACCTTGCCGGTGACCCGGGGGAGCAGATCCTGTTGCCCAACACCGGGCCCGTTGGCGAGGAGATGGCCTCCCGCATGAAGGTCTGGCTCGGCCGCAAGTGGCAGTTTTTCGAGCGCAACCTTCGCACCTACGGCGTGCGCGAGGTCGAGATCGATGAGGCGACGGCGGAGACGCTCCGCTCGTTGGGGTACCTGCAGTAGGCGGCCATGAATCGCTATCTCTTCTACTTGCTGCTGCTCCTGGGCGCCGTCTTCCGTCTGATGATGCTGACGAACTACGAGCTCGTAAACGGCGGCGAGGTAGACGTGTACCTGGCCGACGAAGGTGTAGTGGGGCTGATGGGCAAGCACATCCTCGAAGGGAAAGAGCTGCCGATCTTCTTCTACGGGCAGCACTATCTGGGAGCGTTGGAGGCCTACGTCGCGGCGGTCAGCTTCGCTGCCTTCGGCGTCAACGTGCTGGCCCTGCGCGTGGTCACTCTCACCTTCTCGTTCGCTCTGGCAGTGCTCGTCTATCGCTTCACCTACAAGGTCTACTCGGTGGCCGCTGCGCGTTGGGCAACGGCCTTGGTCGCCGTTGCGCCCATCTACTTTTTGCAGTGGAACCTCAAGGCCCGAGGCGGCTTCGTCGAGCATCTGGTGCTGGTTTTCGTAATCATGCTGCTGTTCTGGCGGTTCTATCTCGACCATCGCAGAGCGACGCCGACGGCTCTTGCCCTCGGGCTGGCCTGCGGAGTCGCCCTGTGGGTGAACCAGCTCGTGTTGGCCTATCTGATTCCGATCGGTCTGTTGGTCTTGTTTGGCAGCGCAGACCGTCGCGGTTGGCTGACCGTCTGCGTTGGTGGGCTGCTCGGGGCTTCGCTGCTTATCGGCTACAACGTGGCCCATCCATTGGCTACCTTCAAGACGCTCGGCCGCAAGGCCGTGGTCCTCAACCGGGTTCCGGTGGATGAGAGAGACGACGGCTGGCTTGTGCGCGGCGTCGGCAAGCGCGTCGAGGCGCTCTCGCAGGGAGTGGCGAAGTTGGGGCTTGTCTTCGGAGTGCCTCCCGGCGAATCGGTCGAACGGCTGGGGCTCAGTCCCGCGCAGCGCGAGGGGGGGGCGCTCACGGGTCTGCGCCGCGGGCTCGCTTTCCTGCCGTTGACGGTCTTCGGCTGCGCGCTGCTGGCGGCGATGCCGCGCAGGGGTAAGAACGGGTGGGAGCCGCTCGGCTCCGACCAATTACTCGCGATCTTCGCCTTGGTAACCTGCGTCGTCGGCTACGTCAGTCCACGCTACATGCTGGTCGCCTATCCCATCGCCGCGGTCATGGCCGGGGTGCTGGCCACCCGTTTGACGGGCACCGCGAAGACGTTCGCGCAGGGCGCCGTCTTGCTGGTGGTGGTGTTCAACATGGCCGGCTGGGCCGACGCGATGACCGTGCCGGCAGACGACGATGAGGCCAGGGGGCGCGAGCTTCTCGCCTTCCTCGCCGAGCGTGACCTGACGGCGTGTTATAGTGCGGCGCCGCTCTATCATCTGGTGTTCGAGAGCGGCGAGACGGTCATCCTTTCGCCGCTACAGAAGGACCGCTATCCTCCACACAACGACATCGTGGAACGGAGCGATTCCCTTTGTTACGTCTTCCGAGAAGACCAGGAGGACAAGCGCCAGCATGTGGCCATGATGCGTCTTCTCGAGGCCGAGGGAGTTTCCTTCCAAACCGACGAGGTCGGAGTGTATCGCGTCCTTTCCGGGCTATCGCCGCGCGCCGCGATTACCGGGGACAAGATCGACCAAGTGCGCACTCAGGAAACGGTCCGCGTTGATGTCGGCGGTGTCCTGGAAGGGGGGTAGAGGTAAGAGATGGATCTTGTTGAGAGAATTCAAAGTGGCAGTGCACGCGCGGGAGTCGTCGGGCTGGGTTACGTGGGGCTTCCGCTGGCGGTCGAGTTGTCGGCCTCGGGGCTGCGAGTGACGGGGATTGACGTCTCCGAGAGCAAGGTCGCGGCCATCAATGCCGGCCGGTCTTACGTGCTCGACGTCCCCTCTGAGCGAGTCGCGCCGTTGGTGGCCGAGGGCCGGTTCGAGGCGACGGCCGACTTCTCGGTAGTGGCCGACCTCGACACCATCAACGTCTGTGTTCCGACCCCACTGCGCAAGACGCAGGAGCCGGACCTGTCCTACATAGTGGAAGCCGTAAAGAGTATCGCAGAGCACATGCATGCCGGGCAATTGCTCATCCTCGAGAGCACCACTTATCCCGGCACCACCGAAGAGGTCGTGCTGCCGCTGCTGCGCGCAGTCGGTCTCGATCCGGAAGCCGAAGTAGACGTGGCCTTCTCGCCGGAGCGGACCGATCCGGGAAACAAGTCCTTTACGACGCGTTCGATACCGAAGGTGGTAGGGGGGCTCACGCCGCGCGCCCGCGAGGCCGCCCGAGCTCTTTACAGCCGCTGCATAGACGAGGTCGTCCTGGTCAGCTCGCCGAGCGTGGCGGAGATGGTGAAACTGCTGGAGAATACGTACCGGAGCGTCAACATCGCCCTCGTCAACGAGCTCGCGATGATGTGCGATCGGCTCGCGATCGACGTCTGGGAGGTCATCGAGGCGGCGGCCACCAAGCCGTTCGGCTTCATGCCGTTCTATCCTGGGCCCGGCCTGGGCGGACACTGCATACCGGTGGATCCTCATTATCTGACCTGGAAGGCGCGGGCGGAGGGGTTCGAGGCGCGTTTTATCGAGCTCGCTTCGCACATCAACGCCCAGAAGCCGGCCTTCGTGGTCACCAAGATCGTGGATCTTCTCAACGACCGGCGGAAGTCTCTCAACGGGGCCTCGGTGCTGGCGCTGGGGGTGGCCTACAAGCGCGACGTGGACGACGTGCGCGAGTCGCCGTCGCTGGACGTGATGTCGTTGCTGATCGAGAAGGGGGCGGTCGTCAGCTACGCCGACCCCTACGTGGCCACCGTCGAGGTCTGCGGACAGGAGCTGCCTGCCGTCGAGCTCAGCGCCGGCGTTGTGGCTGCGGCCGACGTGGTGGTGCTGCTGACCGATCACAGTGACTTCGACTATGCGATGATCGCGGCCGCGGCGACCGACGTGGTGGATACGCGCAACGCGTTCAAAGGCATCGAAGGAGAGAGCGTACTGCGCATCTGACCTCCACGATGGGCAAAAGTCGGCCACTTCGAGTGGGCCTCGTGATCGGCCAACTCACCTACGGCGGCGCGGAGGGCCAGCTATACGAGCTGGCCAAAGGGCTCGAGCCCGACTTCGACGTGGTCGTTTATTGTCTCTCGGATCAAGACGCACCCTATGGCGACAGATTGAGGGCTGCCGGCATCACGGTGCGCACTATTGCCGCGCGCGGACCCTTCGATCTGAGCCGCGTGGTCCGGCTGGCCCGCGGCCTTCGCCG
>PIVZ01000509.1 GCA_003354045.1 bacterium | reverse complement strand
CCGGCCTCATTCACTACGGCACCGACGAGCAGAAGCAACGGTTCCTGCCACCCATTTTGCGGGCCGAAGAGCACTGGTGCACGGGCTACTCGGAGCCGGGTTCGGGCTCCGACCTGGCGTCACTTCAGTGCCGGGCCGAGCGAGACGGCGACGACTACATCATCGACGGCCAGAAGACCTGGACGTCCTTGGCGATGTGGGCCCAGTGGATGATCCTGCTCGTGCGTACCGACCCCGAGGCGCCCAAGCATCGCGGCATCACCTGCCTGCTGGTGCCGATGGACGCGGCAGGAGTAGACGTGCGCCCGATCAAGACCATGAACGGAGGCACGCCGTTTGCCGAGGTCTTCTTCGACAACGTACGTGTGCCTGTTGCCAACCGCCTCGGTGAGGAAGGGCAGGGGTGGGAGGTGACCAAGCATGCCCTGGCAAACGAGCGCAGCTCGATCTCCGAGGTCACCGCACTCGTCCATGCTCTGGAGGACCTGACCGAGCTGGCGCGGGAGTGCCGGATCGACGGCCGTCCCTCGATCGAAGACCCGCTAATCCGCCAGCGCCTCGCTCACATTCAATGCACGATAGAGGCGATGCGACTCAGCGGCCTGCGCTTCCTCACCAAGCAGCTTCGTGGCGAGCCGCTCGGTGCGGAGACCTCGATCAACAAATTGCTGCGCGCCGAGCTCGAGGTTGAAATCGGGCGTCTTGCACTGGATATCGAGGGTTCCTATGGCCGGCTCATCAAGGGCTCGCCGGGAGCCGTGGCGAAGGGGCGCTGGCAGAAGCACGCAATGTCATGGCCGACCTACGTGATCGGAGGCGGCACGCCGAACATCCAGAAGAACGTGATCGCCGAGCGCATTCTCGGCCTTCCCCACGACGACTAGTAGCGCGCTACCCGCGCGATTGACGTTTGGCTGGACAGGGTGCAGGCGGTCAGGAATCAGGCGGTCAGGAATCAGGTTTGGGAATCGGGAATCAGGTTGAAGGCTCGGGGGGTCGCATTCTCCTGCTGGGGGGTGGAGTCGCAGGACCCGCGGCAACGTTAGCTGACTATCTTCGCTTAGTTGGCCGCTACCGCGAAACTAACCCCCCGAGCCCTCAGTTCTCAGGCAAAACGCCTATTCGATGAGTGTCGGCAGGCCGACGTGGGTTCCGTAGTCGGGGCCGCCACCTTCGCCGTAACCGATCACATCGCACTGGACGTTCGCCGTGATCTGCTTCTCCGCGCCGGTCGTCACCATCCCGGTTATCGTAGCCGTGGCCACGCCGACGATCCTGATCGACCCCTGCGGGTTGGAGCAGTCGTGGCGGTCGTAGACCGGGAGGTGGACCTGCCAGGTGCCGTCCGCGTCCATCCTGGAGTGGTAGGCCCTCTCGGCTTCCTTGAGCGCGCTGTCCACGGTTCCTCCCGTGAACTCGAAGAAGGTCTCACCGACCGCGATCTCCGGGCTCGGGTCCCGGCCCTCGTGTATATCGTGCAGGATGGACTTGAGCGTCTCAGCGTTTGCCGGCGCAATTTCGAAGGTGTGCCAGCCTGCGCATCCCTGCGTCGTGCCGGTCGGGTAGAACATTACCGCGCTCGAATTGCCGCAAGGCGAGTCCTTGGCCTCGAACCATGCCCTGGCGATACCCACCGGAAAGTCCACGCTGCCGGCCGGCAGCGTGCGCACCGGTGCGATCGCCGCTCCGGCGCCCGCGCTGGCGTCGAAGCTGTCCCGTCCCATGATGCTGGCCAACAGCGTGTTCACCGGGCCGTTGGCTACAGAGTCTCTGCGGGCCATGACCTGAATGGCGGTTACCCCCGTATCCGACTGCACGAAGGTACGGCTTGCCGAATCCCAGGCGCCGAAGATAATGTCCTGCGGGAGTATTGTGATCGGCTCACCCCCCGCTGTATTCATTTGCGAGAAGGTGTTGACCGAGTAGATCACCCGCGCGCGGTCCTCGGTCGTCAGGTGATAGTCTGACGGGTCGAAGTTACCGAGCTCCTCGTAGATCCTGCCGAGCTCCAGGTTGCCCGATTGGGCTGCCGTATCGGCCACGTTCTGCAGCTGAGCTTTGGTCAGCAGCACGTAGCCGACGTCCACCACCAGTGCCGCGAAGCTTGCCACGGCAATGGTTCCCACGGCAGCCAAGATGGCCATGGAGCCGCGCTGGCGCTTGTCATGATTTCCCCTTTTCGTAGTCACGACCACGCCCTCCTCACTCGAGCTCCATGACGATCTCAGAACTGAGCATCGTCAGGTTGGTGACGGCGCCAGCCGGCAAGAAGTTCGCCAGGAAGGCGAAACTCGTCGGATACTGGATCGTCACGCGGAGAGGTTGGCCTGACACTCCCCCGGCACCGGTAACCGTGACGGTAGATAGACTTGCGTCCAGCCCTACTTCGTCAAGATAGGCGTATGCCTGGGCTCTTACCTCGGCCTCCGCGGGCCGAGGATCGGTCGCAATGATCGCGTGGCGTGCAGCCTCGCGTACGGCCGAAGTCAGGATCTGTTGCTTGTAAAAAGCAGTTCCAAATTCGACGATCCCGAAAAGGATCATCATGAAGATTGGCAGTACGAGTGCGAACTCGAGTCCCGCCATTCCCCCTTGTCTGCCGCGTAGATGTGTCATAGTTGACTCCTTGGTTGAACATCCTTGCTAAAAACCCAAGTGAGTACCCACGCGAAGCTTGGTCGGAGCGGCGGTGCCTCCTCATGAGGCACGTTCTTTCGAGATGATGCGTGTTCGCAACACGCCGTTGTCTGAGCCGACAGGCGGCGCGACGGTCGATACCTTGCGTCCGTCGCAATTCCCTCTGCCGCTTCTGCCTTTGCCCGACATCGTCAGCCGCGCGGTTGGCGGCGCCCTCCGGGTCGCGGAGACCGGTGACGCTTATGCGCCCTACCTCACGAAGGAGGTAGGGCGCTGCGTCCCTTGGGTCCCGGCGCCCTAACAGGCTGGCGGTAGTGGTGAGGTTCGGCAATTCACGGAAGCCGACGGCCAGTCCGGCGCTCCCCAGGAGCGCCCACCCGATGACCGTTGGTCCCGTTGGAGACCCGGGACCCGCCATTCCACCTTGTGCGGAAGATCGATGCTGCATGGCTCAGTTTCCGGCTGTACATCCTCGTTTAGCAAAAAGGCCGGTAGGCTGGCGCACTGCATGAGCAAGCGAATTAGATAGTTTGTTACGACGTGTCTCATTTTGAGTCGCAGTTCATATTGCAATGGTCGTGCCAGCAGCCAAAGAGCAGCTAGAGAGCGCCGTCGTCGAACTGGGCCGACGTGGGGCTCCACCTGAGATTTCTTGCTGAAGCCGGTGAATATGAAGCGGATATGGCCAATGGATGATCGTGTCCGTGCGACACGAACTCCCCCCAGGGTGGTGGCTGGTGACATCACGGGCGCGTTTCACCCATATGCGGGAAAAACCCCGCGATCGTTGCGGTAAGTTGTGGTAAGCCGCAGCAAGCTTCCCGCACTTGGTGCTGGCGACGGGCGTCGGCTAGCTGTCTTTTGCGCGGTGCGCGCGTCCACCGGCTCTCTGGAAACCCGTATTAGGAACCGCGGATGAGCGTACCTATAGTCGGTCAGCTTTAGACCCTCTAAGGAGTAAACCGATGGGAACAGCTTACATTGTCGATGCCGTCCGGACGCCGCGTGGTAAGGGAAAGGAGACCGGCGGCCTACACGGCGCTCATCCCCACCGGCTCGTGGCGACGTGCCTCGCCGCGCTGCCCGAGCGCGTGGATTTCGATCCTGGTGACGTCGAGGACGTGGTCTTGGGCTGCGTGATTCCGGTAAACGAGCAGGGCGGCGTGATCTCGCGTCATGCGGTGCTCGAGGCCACCTGGCCGCAGCACGTCACCGGAGTTATGCTCAGCCGGTATTGTGGCTCGGCACAGCAGGCAGATAAATTGGCTGCCATGGTCTGAGCCGCGGCATTA
>PIVZ01000508.1 GCA_003354045.1 bacterium | reverse complement strand
CTTCGGCGGCGCGGACGGCATGGTGGAGGAGCTCGACACGGGTGGCATGGACGGCACCATAGGTGTGCTCCTGCGCGCCGTAGTACTCGGCATGAAGCATGCGGCGCCGGTCATGAAGCGGCAAGGCTCGGGCAGCATCATAAGCACGGCCAGCGTTGCCGGAATCGGCACCGGACACGGCCCGCATATCTACTCGGCCTGCAAGGCCGCGGTGATGCACCTTACCCGCTCCGTGGCGATGGAACTCGGCGAGAGCGGCATCCGCGTGAACTGCATCTGTCCCGGCGGCATCGCCACCTCGATCTTCGGCCGCCACGTGGGGCTCTCGCAAGAAGAGACCGACGCAAAGCTGAAGCTGCTCGACCCCGCACTTGCCATGATGCAGCCGATCCAGCGGGCGGGGCAGCCCGAAGACATTGCCAAGGCGGCCTTGTGGCTGGCAAGCGAGGAGTCGAGCTTCGTGGCCGGCCACGCCTTGGTGGTAGATGGCGCCCTGACGGGCGGTCGCGGGTGGACGGAGTCGCAAGGGTTTACGGAGGTGCTTCGCGAGACGCTCGGGGTCGAAGACTAGGGTCGTCGCGCGTCTTCGGGCGGAGGAGCGGCTCGGGCAAGTGAACGGCACGTGGAGTGACGTCATCTTGCTGGAGCGGCGCAGCCTTGTTGCCGGGTCGTAGTAGGCCGGCTGGAGAGCATCGATATGCGAATACGACAGATAGCCCTGGTTGCCCGCGATCTGGACCCGGCGCTTGAAGATCTTTCCGCCGTTCTCGGCGTGGAAGTCGCTTTCAACGATCCGGCAGTTGACATCTTCGGCCTGAAGAACGGACTTCTGGCCATTGGCGACACATTCCTCGAGGTCGTCTCGCCTGTTGCGGAGAATACGACGGCCGGCCGCTTCCTCGAGCGCCGGGGCGGCGACGGCGGTTACATGGTAATCGTGCAGAGCGACGACCTGGCGGCCGACCGGAAACGCCTCGAAGAGCTCGGCGTGCGCGTAGTGTGGGAGATAGAGCTGCCCGACATCGCCACCATTCACCTCCATCCCCGCGACGTGGGCGGTGCAATCCTCTCCCTCGATGCACCTCTCCCACCTGAGTCCTGGCGGTGGGCCGGGCCCGACTGGCAGAGCAAGGTGTGTACGGATGTATCCAAGGAGATCGCCGCCGTGGAGATCCAGGCCGCGGACCCGGCGGCAACGGCCGACCACTGGGCTCGTATTCTCGCGCGCGCGAGCGTGAAGACCGGAAACGGCGCCTGCGAGATCGCGCTCGACAGAGGCATCATCCGCTTCATCGAGGATCGCGACGGCCGTGGCGACGGAGTCTCGGCGATAGAGATAGCAGCGGCGGACGGCGGACGAGCGATAGAGGCCGCACGAGAACGCGGCCTCCCGGTAGACGATGACGAGGTTCGCGTGTGCGGAATCCGAATCCGTTTTTCGTAGCCGCCAATCTGTAACGATGCGCACGCAGGTTCCGTCAAAGGATAAAGGTCGGAGTACGACATGATCAAGCTATACGACAATCCCTTCAGCCCTTTCGCCCGCAAGGTCCGCATCGTGCTCGGCTTCAAGGGCCTCACCTACGAGAGTATCGACGCCCTCGCACTTGACGAACTCGAAGGCCTGAGTGGCGTGAATACGCGTGCCGAGGTCCCCGTACTGGTCGATGATTCGATCACGGTGGTGAACCCCGCCGACATCGCCGCCTACCTCGAGCAGCGCTACCCTACCCCGGCCGTCTACCCGGCCAACCCCGCCGACCGCGTCGATGCGCGCGCCTGGGAGCGGCTGGCCGATTCGCTCTTCGACGCCATCATCCACGACATCTCGCTGTGGGTATGGCCAACGCACCACCGCGAAGACGCACCGCCCGCGGAACTGCTCGAAGCCGGTCAGCGCGACCTGGCCAAGATCGTCGATCGCATGGAGGAGGCGCTCGACGGAAAGGACTTCCTTTGCGGCGAGCTATCAATCGCGGACTTCGCCGTGTTCCCCCACGCATCCTCGCTCAGGCCGCTCGGGTTCCTGCCCGGTGCGGACACCCATCCGCACGTGAACGCCTGGAGCAAGCGCGTGCGCAAGCTGCCCGTGGTCGCCCACGACCTCGACTATGTGAAGACCGCCGCGCAGGAGAAGTTCGGCGATGCACCTTCTCCATACGAAGGCGAGAAGGTGATCTGGCGTGGCGACCGGCTCGAGTGGTTGTTCTGCAACGGCCTGCACGACTGGTGGCACGAGGAACTGCGAGCAGGCCGAGCGGAGGTACCGCCGTCGATCTAGGCGTCTTCTCGAGGGCCGGGCATCGAAAGTGATAGGAAGCGACGGCCCCTTCTGTTAGGACACGTCGAGGGCGGCGCTGGTTGAAGCGCTCGACTGTCCGGTCGTGCTCATTCGCTAACACAGGACTTCGGCGAGATCATGGCAACACTCGACAAGATTGACCCCCGCGTGGCGCGCATACGATTCACCATACTGATGGTGTCGTTGGTCGCGTTCCTCTTTCTCTCGGCAGTCTTGCCGGCCGATACCGCTCTCCAGCGTTACCTCAGCCGTGCGCTTTTGACTCTGATGCTCTTCGCCAGCATCTACGTATGTGCCGACAGCCGTCGGCTGTTCCTGTCCGCGCTCGCTCTGGCGCTGCCGGCGCTTGCACTCGGCTGGGCCTCAAATTTCGCCCCCAGTCCCGGCGTGCTGCTCGCCCAGCAGCTATTGACCGCCGCCTTTCTCACATTGACGGTGGTGATCGTTCTCGTAGACGTAATGCGTGCTCCCAAGGTAACGCTCGATACCATCGCCGGCGGGATCAGCTGCTACCTTCTGCTCGGTGTCGTGTGGATGCTGCTGTTCGCCGCAGTGTACACGGTCAATCCCGCGGCGTTCGGCTTCCCGGGCGACTCGGCCGCGGCAGTCCAGGTGGCGGCCGCCAGCGGCGACCTGCGAATCTTCATCTACTACAGCTTCGTGACACTGACCACGCTCGGCTACGGAGACATCGTACCCATGAGCGACGCCGCGCGGGCGCTGGCCTCCCTCGAAGCCATTGTCGGACAGATGTACGTGGCGATATTGGTGGCTCGCCTCGTCGGTCTCCAGATCGCCGATCAGTCCGAGCCGGGGTGAGGGATCACTACCCGCTCGCGCTCTGCGCTCCGCGGTGTCTCCGCCTGTTCCGATGCATCGACGGTCGCGGTCTGTTCCGCCGGACCCACGGCCCGGGTCTCTTCCAGCGGGTCCGCGATCCCGGTTTGTTCCGTCGGCCCACTTGTCTCGGCTTGTGCCGCCGTCTGCCCTGCCCCGGCCCGCAGATCGGCCATCAGCACCTGGAAATCCGCTGAGTCGCGAAGAAGCCTACGCCCGACTTCCTTCAACCTATCGACGGTTTCTCGATCCAGGGACAGGCTGGTGGCCACATTGTTGAAGAACTCTCTCTCCTCCGGATCCTCGAGGTGATCGAAGCCGAGATCGATCAGATAGGTCTTGACAGACTCGCCATCCGCAGCGCTCTCCCGCGCCCACCCTTCCATACTTTCTCTCAGCAGTTCTACCGTCTCGAAGTTGTAGCGGTGGATCTGCGTACCCGACACACTCTCCATTATCGCCTTTAGCGAGGGAGCGCTGGCCAGGAGATCGAATGTGCGACGCGGGGAGGTCTGCGCATTGACCATGATGACGACGATATACCGCGGCCGCTCCACACCGAGCATCGTCACCCTCTCCCAGATTCCGCCGGTCAAGAGTATGTTGTTCAGCGGCCCGCGGACGCCGAGGTTGTCGGATATGCCGCCATCCACCAGATGGATATAGCGACGCGCGTCGGGCTCCAGGTACGCGGTCATCTTGGAGGCGGCATAGAAACGCCGCGGGGATGAGCTGCGCTCGCCTAGAGCTTCCTCGAGCCACGGCGGCGTCTCGTAACCGCACCTGCCGGCG
>PIVZ01000507.1 GCA_003354045.1 bacterium | reverse complement strand
ATGACCTCATCGGGCAACTAGTCCAGTAGAGCTCTGGCCCTACTGGGCACGCTCGGGCTGCTGCTCTCGGCCGGCTGCTTCCAGGCAAACCGCCATGACTTGCCGGCACCGGAGAGCTTGGCCGAGACGCCGCTGCGCATAGCCGTCCTACCGATCGAGAACCTGGCCGGCAGAGGTGCGCCAGTCAGAAGGCTCCGACAGACGATCACTGCGAAACTCGACAGCTACGGTGTGAACGTGATCGCCGAAGACCGTTTGCGGAGTTTCATGGCCGCCAATCGCGTCAGACACGTGGGTGGGATCGATTCAAAGACCGCACGCGCTTTTCGCGACGAGGCAGAGATCGACGCGGTGCTGATAACAGCCGTGGAGTTTTACGGCGACGGGGCGCCGCCCAAGATAGCTCTGACGTCAAGGCTGGTCTCCACCGGTGACGAGCCGTCCATCCGGTGGATGGACAACGTCGGCTTGACGGGCAACGATGAGCCGGGCCTGCTGGGGATCGGCCTCATCGTGGACCCCGTTACCCTCGAAGAGAAGGCCGTCGATCTTCTGCTTCAATCCCTGGCCCGGCATCTCGCGGGCGAAGATCGCAGAGGTGCGAGCCAGGTGCCACCTGCCCGCTTCCACCCGAGGATCGCATACCGAACGCCCGCGTTCGATTCGACACGGCAATACCGAGTGGCCGTCGTGCCGTTCGTCAACGAGAGCAAGCGCAAGCACGCAGACCGGATTGTCTTGCTACATTTCGTCGGTCAAATGACGGCATTGGGCGCGTTCTCGGTGATCGAGCCGGGCATGGTGAGGCAGGCACTGCTCGAGCAACGGGTGGTCATGCCCGACGGCATCTCACTCGAGAACGCAGAGGCCATCGCGACGAGCCTCGAGTTCGACCTCATAGTCTCCGGAAGGGTCATGGAGTACACGGATTCTGCATTCTCGTCGAGCCCACCGCGGGTGGATTTTTCAGCTCTCGCGATCAATAAGAAGGAAGGGGGGCAACGCCAGGCCTGGGACATCGCGTGGGCTTCCACGAGCCACAATAGGGGTGACGAGGGCGTGTACTTCTTCGACATCGGAACAGTCCGGACTGCCGGCGCCATGACAGCACAGATGGTCGGCGCCATCGCCAGGATGATGGTCGAGGACTGACAGAGAAACGCAATGCATGGAACTTTCGAAAGGCAAGTCGCGCGTGTTGCGGCCGCCGCCTCAGTAATCCTTCTTTGCGCCGATGCGGCTGCTCCGGCTGCCGCTCGGGCGCTGCCGCTCGAGACCGGCAAAGAGATCGCCGCAAGGGTCGAAGGCGAGGGCATCACGGCCGATGAGTTGCAGGCTGCAATCGCCAATTCCGCGGCCGGCCGAACCGTCGAAGATGAAGGCGCTCTAGAAAGCCGCGAAGAAATCTTGAAGCGACTCATCGACACCAAGCTCATCGTGCAAGAGGCGCGCAGAATAGGTCTCCACGAACTTCCGGAAGTACGAGAGAGAATCGACCTTTTCTCCCGCGTTGCGTTGAGAGAGGTCCTTCTCAGGAAAGGCCTGGGTAAGATCCCTGTGACCGACGAAGAACTGGAGCCGCTCTACAAGAGCTTCGTGCGCGAATACAAGATCGTCTCGGTCATTTTCGAGAAGGAGGAGGACGCAGGGAAACTGGCAGAGCAGTTGGAGGCTGGAGGCTCTTTCGAAGCTCTGGCAGCAGCCGCAATCGAGGGTGGACTGGCCAAAGGGACCACCGAGGCAACCGTAGTAAAGCCCAGCAAGATAGCTCCCGAGTTTCACAGCGCCCTCGAGAAAATGAGCGTCGGCGACACGAGCCCGGTAGTAGAGGTGGGCGGTGGTTTCGTGATCATCAAGCTCGACGCGTTGCTCTACCCGGATGACGCGGAGGCCAAAGCGCGCGCCGAATCGATGGTCCGCAATCAGAAACAGGCCCACCTGATGGGGGCCTATGTAGCAGGGCTGCGAGACAAACACGTCAAGGTCGATGATCCGCTACTCGACTCGCTCGATTTCGAAGCCGAGGAGCCGGGATTCGAAGCGCTGGCGGCAGACACGCGGGTGCTGGCGGAATACGGCGATGGCGATCCACTGACGATCGGCGACGTGGCCAACGAGCTGCGGAAAGAGTTCCATCATGGCGTCGAAAGAGCCATCGAGTCGCAAAGGGTCAACAGCAAGAGATTCCGCGTCGTCCATGAGTTGACGGGCAAGAAGGTCATGAGAATGGAGGCCCTCGAGCTGGGGATCGACAAGGGCGAGGAATATCTCAACGAGGTGAAAAGACTCGAAGAGGCCGTCGTCTTCGGCGTATTCATCAAGAAGGTCGCCCACAGCGACGTGAAGCTGACTGCGGGCGACGTGAAGGAGTACTACGAGGAAAACCTTGCCGACTACACCGCGCCCGAGATGATCAGGCTCGACTGCATCGGCTTCGAGAACCAGAAGGCCGCGAAGGAAGGCCTGGAAAAGTTGCAGAAGGGAGCCGAGTTCAGTTGGTTGAAGATAAATGCGGACGGCCAGGTTGACACGGCCGAGACGCAGCTGCTCGACTGCCAAGGCAGGCTGGTAACGACCGGGGATCTGGAGGAGGGGATGAGTGAGGCGCTTTCGCAGGCGGCCGCCGGAGACTACCGTGTGTACTCCGGCCCGAGAGACATACACTATCTCTTTCACGTCCAGGAACTCATCGAGGCCAAGGCGCAACCTTTCGGCGAGGTGAGGGACGAGATCACCAAGCTCCGGTACGGCGCGAAGCTCCAGGCTGTGATACAGGACTGGGCGAGCAAGCTGCGGGAAGCGTCGGCGGTCGAGGTGTACGGAAGCGGCTCGGGAGGGTAGCTGCCACCACGAGACGACGGCTGGAAGACATGACGATCCACACTGCCAAACGACTTAGCGGGGCATTGGCCGCCGTACTGGTCTTGTCCGCGGTCCTGATTCAGGCCTGTGCCGTCTCCGTGGGGGGTGGCAAGAAGACCTTCGCCAAGAAGGAATGCCTGAGCTGCCACGAGGAGTTTGCCAAGGAGGCCCTGCGCAAGAGCACCGTTCACACGGTGGTCAAGGATGGACAGTGTGAAGGCTGCCACCTGCGCCACGGGATCGTTCCGAAGATGATCCTCAAGGCGGAGGGAAATGCCCTCTGCTACTCCTGCCACACCGAGGAGCAGACCGGAACGGACAAGGCAAAGCTGCATGCTCCGCTGCAGGCGGGACGCTGCACCATGTGCCACGACGCGCATGCATCCGATGGCAGCCATCTCCTGAAGGAAGAGGGGGCGGAGGTATGCTACCAGTGCCACGACAAGCGGGGTTTCGAGAAGAAGGTCATGCACGAGCCGCTGGAGACCGACGGTTGCCAGGGCTGTCATTCCTCTCACGGCTCCGACCACGACGCTCTGCTCGTCGAGGAGCAGATACCGCTTTGCCTCTCCTGTCACGATTCCACGGTGGGAGATTTCGGCAGCGCCCACGGCGACTATCCGGTCGAGGGAAGGCCGTGTACGACATGCCATAATCCGCACTCTTCGAAGCTCGGGAAACTTCTCGGGGATAGCTTACACGATCCGGTGGCGGCTCAGATGTGCGACATGTGCCACAACGACGCCGACTCGGATGCACCCTTCGAGACCACCGAAGACCCTGAAGAGCAATGCGTGGACTGTCACGACACCGATGCGCTCAAAGACGGCGGCACCGTCGAGCACTCGCCGTTCGAGTTCGGCATGTGCCTCTCGTGTCACGACCCGCACGCCAGCGATAATCGGACGCTGCTCGTAGCCAGGGGTAAAGAGCTATGCCTGGAATGCCACGAAGACCAGGGGACGAAGCCGATTTTCGCACACGGTCCGGTCGAAGGTGGCGAAGGTTGCGTCTCCTGTCACAGGCCGCACGCGTCCAAGGAGGAGATGCTCCTGGATGAGACCGGCGAGGA
>PIVZ01000506.1 GCA_003354045.1 bacterium | reverse complement strand
CGCTCGAAGGCACGGGCATAGAGGTGCCGAAGCTCGACACCTATGCCTGGCGCCTGTGGGACTACTGGGAGCGCAACCTCGACCCGGATCTCTTTCGCGATCGTTCGCTGGCGGGCGCCGTTGGCGCCAAGCGCGTGATGATAACCGGTGCTTCAACCGGGATAGGCCGCGCGGTGGCGCTCAGGGCCGGTACCGCCGGGGCCACGGTCTTGCTGGTTGCGCGCTCGGCCGACAAGCTCTCGGAGGTGAAGCAGGCGATCGAGGAGGGCGGCGGAAGCGCCCACGTCCACACGGCCGATCTCTCGGACGCCGAGAGCTGCCAGTCGCTGGTCGAAGAGGTGTTGGCCGAGCACGGCGGGGTGGACGTCCTCGTGAACAATGCCGGCCGCTCGATTCGCCGCTCGTTGGCGCTCTCGTATGACCGCCTCCACGACTTCGAGCGCACCATGCAGCTCAACTACTTCGGCGCGCTCAGACTGATCTTCGGTTTCCTGCCGGCGATGAAAGAGGCCGGCCGTGGACAGATCATCAACATCTCCTCCATCGGCTGTCAGACCAACCCGCCGCGCTTCTCGGCCTACATTGCCTCGAAAGCCGCGCTGGACGCATTCTCTCGCTGTGCCGCCTCCGAAGTTGTTGACGACGGCGTGGCCATCACGACCGTTTACATGCCGCTCGTGAAGACGGACATGATCGCGCCGACCAAGTTCTACAAGGCTTTTCCCACCAGAACGCCCGAGGAAGCCGCGGACATGATCTGCACGGCGATGATCGAACGGCCGAAGCGGGTGAGCACGCGTCTGGGGCTGTTCGGACAGATCGCCTATGCGATTGCGCCCAAGGCCGTGGACGTGATCTTGAACAGCGCCTACAAGATCTTCCCGGACTCCGCAGCGGCCAAGGGAGGGGACGCCAAGCCGCAGGAGATATCGCCCGAGGCGGCGGCTTTCGCGCACCTGATTCCAGGCGTGCACTGGTAGAGCAGGCGGCGCAGTCTATCGCGTGTGATCCGGACGAGCCCGCCGGTGGGCGCGCCCGTATTTTTAGCGACCCCGCTTGTCGCTGTAGCCGCCGGCAAGGTCGATCATGAAGTCGCGGCTGCGCAATAGGTCCTTGGCGATCGTGAGCTGCTGGATCTCGCTGGTGCCGCCGCCGATCGTCCACAGTTTCATGTCGCGGAACATGCGCTCGGGGGCGTGCTCGCGGCTGTAGCCCGCTCCACCCATCAACTGCACGGCATCGAGGGCGACCTCGCAGGCAGCCTCGGTCGCGTACCATTTGGCGCAGCTCACTTCGCGCTCCGTGGCGGTGCCTTTCTCCTGCATCCACATGAGCTTGAAGACGAGGTTGCGCACGTTCTCGTGGGCCATACACATGCGCGCCAGCTTTTGCTGGATGAGCTGGAAGGCGGCCAGCGGTTTACCGAACTGAACCCTGTCCATCGCGTAGGTGACGGCATCGTCGAGACAGCGCTCTATGACGCCCAGGCACATGGCCACGATCACTGCACGCTCGAGGCCCAAGGTCTCCTCTGCGACCTCGCGAGCCGGGCGCTGTGGATCGCCTAGCAGGTGGCTGCGTGGCACGCGGACGTCGTCGAGGAAGATCTCACCGGTCGGCGAGACGTGCATGCCCATCTTTTCCATGGCGGGGCCGGTTTCCACCCCGGTATTGCTCCGCTCTACGACCACCGGAAAGATGCGCTGCTTGTCGCGAGAATCGGCACCGGGCGACCGATCTTCCAGGCGCGCGTAGATGAGGAAGACCTCCGCCGCAGGGGCGTTCGAAATGAAGGCCTTGCTGCCGTTGACGACGACCTCGTCGCCCTCGATGCGAAAGCTCGTACGCATCGCGAAAGCGTCGGAACCCGAGCCGGACTCGGTCAGCCCCCAGCAGCCGGGCCGCTTCAGCGAGAGGACGGGAATGGCCAGGCGCTCGATCAGATCAGCGTTACCTTTGGCTGCTATCGTCGAGCCACACCCCATGTTCGCGGTCACGCACAGGCACAGGCCCGGGCTCACGCGGGCCAGCTCCTTGGCGAAGACCACGCCGAGGCCGAGGTCGCCGAAGGGACCGGGTCCGTCCTGCTTGCCATCGCCGCCCTTGCTGCCGGTGCGCCGGGCTTCGGCCTTCTTGCGTAGCGGTGCGCCGATCATCTCTTCGAGCCCGAAGGTCTCCGACAAGCGGCTCATGACCTCGAACGGCGACACTTCGCCCGTCTCGAGGCGTGGCACCAAAGGCTCGATCTCGCGGTTGCAGTACTGGCGTAAGGCTTCGCCGATGGCGAGCTCGGTCTCGTTGAATTCAAACATGGTCGTCCGTCCGCGCTAGGCTTGCGCCGAGAGGTGCTTCTCCAGCCGCGATTTCTCCTCGGGTGTGGTCATGACGACAAGCGGTCCGACTGCGGCAAGCGCGAATCGCCTGATGAATCCTTCGCTACGCGGTCTGCTCACCGGCCGGTACTCCCCGGTGGGATTTCCCTGTCCAGGCCTACGGCTTCGGCAAGCCCGCCCATGGTTAGCTTGGCGCACAGCTCGGCGGCAGCTTCGACGTCAGGCTCGTCTTGCTCGATGAGCATCTTTGCCACCCCCGTGGCGATTCCGACTATGGCGGCCGCCGCGCAGTTGAGCTCTTCGCCGGTGAGCTCGATCGAGGCCAGGTCGGGCATCAGGTCGTCGCGCAGCTCGCGCGTGGCCATGGCCACGCTTGCCCGGTACAGGTCGCCGGGTATGGAGGCCAGGTTGCGATCGAGAACCTCGAAGAGCATGCGTTCTTCGACGACGAACTCGAAGAAGGCTCGGTAGGCTGCGACCATGCGTGCGCCGAAAGGCTGGTCGCGATTCCTGCGCACCAATCGCAGGCGTGCGCGTACATCGGTGGTGGCCTGCTCGGCCACCGCGGCAAAGACCTCCTCCTTGTCGCGAAAGTACTGATAGAAGGTGCCGACGGCCAGGTCGGTGCCACGAATCACATCGCGCACGGTGGCGGCCTCGAAGCCCAGGGTCGCGAACACCTCCCGTGCCGCCGTCAGGATCACGGTCCGGTTTCGCGCCTTCGTCCTCTCACGCTTGCCGCGGGCCTCCCCCGCCTCCGGCTGTTGCGCTTGCCGCATGAGCGTGACGGTAGCGTCAAGTTTGTCCATGAGTCAAGAAAGCCCGGTGCCGAGCCCCTCGGGGACGCCATCCCATGGCGAGTTTTGCCATGGCCAGTGTCGATCCCGCGCGGGCCTGTCTGGCCAACCCCGTGTATCCGCGCAGTGCGTGTGCGCGATGACCCAGCCCGGCTAGCTGTAGCGTGCCTCCTTGCCCTTGGAGAGGCCATGGTGGGCCACGGCCTCACGAAGGTCGGCCAGGAACTCATCGACGATGCGTTCGTGGGCCGGCGAGATCATCATGTGGAGGGCCGCCGGTCCGTTTTGACGATCGAGACACCAGCCACGCTCGTCCATCACGTCGCCCACGGCCATGATGTCTACCGTCTCGGAGCCGAACGAGAGCAGGCTCAGGTCCGGGTCTCCCCAGATGTGCAGTTGCTCGATTGACTCTATGCCCTGGCGCAACGACTTTGTGGTCTCCATGAGGCTCCCTGCGAGCCGGCAGTAGCCCTCCTCACCGAGATAGTTCATGACCGCCCAGGCCGCCGCTATGGGCGCCGCAGGGCGAGCTCCGGCCATTGCCATCGAGCCGTAGGTGCCGCCCGGCCATCGGTCGTAGAAGAATGCCTGGTGGCGCAGGTTGGCCTGGTCGCGGTGGACCACGACCGAGGCGCCCTTCGTGCAGTAGCCGTACTTGTGAACGTCGGCAGACATGGTCGTCACGCCGGGCACGCGGAAATCGAAGGGTGGGACCTCGTGGCCGAGCCTTTCGAGAAAGGGCAGCACGAAGCCGCCGACACAGGAGTCGGTGTGAAACGAGATGCCGTGCTCGGCGGCAACTG
>PIVZ01000505.1 GCA_003354045.1 bacterium | reverse complement strand
GAGAAGAGAGGATCGTGCTTTCGGGAGAGCGTAGCGACCTCTAGGTCTATGAGCTCTTCAAGCGATAGGTCGAAATAGTGTTCGGAAGGTGGATTGGCGCCGGCCGGTGCCGACAGCCCCGCGGTCATGCACAGGGCGAGCAGCGATAGGATCGCGAGCCGGAGCTCCCATGAGCGAGCGAGCCGGCCGATTGTATGCCTGGGCTCCATCCTCCTCTGCCTGATCTTCTACAACATTGTATGGGCCCAGGGGAAGCGGTGGCGACTCCGGGGGGATGGCGATCCTCGCGGCGGCAAGTCGGGGGCTGTGATTTCCCTGGGAATAGGATCTTCGGGAGGCGATCCCGGACGCGGCGACTCCGGCCGGGAAGCCGGGGACTGACAGCCGGCAGCACCCGTCGAGCCGACTGTGGGAAGGATCCGCAACGGTTGACGCCCCCTGCTGAGTACCCATTCGACGCCGTAGACCGCGGTCATTACAGCAAAGAAATGGGTCTCCGAGCGAAAACGTCCTAGTTAGCGCAGCGCGGCTTCCCTGCGCACCGGCGATGGGCTGACCGTTGGCAAGAGCTTTATGTACTTCATGTACGTTGATGAAAGCGGTGATCCTGGCCTCACCGATTCTCCCACGCGGTACTTCGTGCTTTCCGGCCTTGTTCTTCACGAGAGCAGATGGGGCCACTATCTTGCAGAGTTGACTGCATTTCGGAAGCGTCTGCGTACTGGTTTCGGGCTCCTGCTTCGAGAGGAAATCCACGCGGCTCACTTCATCAGCAAACCGGGACCTATCATGCGCATACCGCGCAACGACAGACTATCCATACTGCGGTTCCTTGCTGACCAGTTGTCATGCATGACTGATCTCCGGTTACTCAACATTGTCGTGGATAAGCGCGGCAAGGCGCCGGACTACGATGTGTTTGAGACCGCATGGTCAGCCCTCCTTCAGTGTTTCGAGCAGGCGCTCGAGAGTAAGAACCTCCCCAGCTCTACGAATCCGCGAGACTGGGGGCTGATCTTGCCGGACTACACGGATACCAAGAAGCTGACTCGTTTGTTGCGTCGTATGCGACTGTACACTTTGGCGCCCAACGAACCGGCATACGGGCCGGGCTGCCGTGACACGTTGGTATCCAACGTCGTTGAAGATCCCTACTTCAAGAGGTCGGATCATTCCTACTTCATACAGTCGTGCGATCTGGCAGCGTACTTGCTTTACCAGGAGTTGAGCCCGTGTGCCTACATGAGACGCAAGGGGGGGCATCGCTACTTTCGGCGGCTGCAGTCGATTCTTTGCGCCAACAGGTCAACGAGCGACCCGAGCGGGGTCTTACGCCTGTAGCTCAAAAGAAAAGGGGCCTTGGAAAGGCCCCGGGTGGATCCTACTACCCAGTCATGCCGAGGTTCAGATCCAGCTGAACGCTACACCAAATGCACGCTGCCGTCCACTGGTCCATGTCGTGAGCATCTTGCGGCGGAAGATAGTGTGTGGACTAGATGGGCAAGGGTTTCCGGGAGGGAACGATGATCAAGCTGTACTTTGCACCCATGACCCGTTCCGTTCGCATCCTTTGGCTGCTCGAGGAGATGGGGGTGCCTTACGAACTCGAACGGGTGGACTTCTTGCCGCCGGCGAAGAACTTCTTCGCGCAACAGACGCCGCTTGGCAAGCTGCCGACGATCGAAGATGGCGACGTTGTGATGTGCGAATCGGGCGCCATCGTGGAGTACATCCTGGAGCGCTACGACGATGGCCGCTTCGCGCCGCCGGTGGGCTCACCCGAGAGAGCCGCTTTCCTGCAGTGGTTACATTTTGCCGAGAGTACGGCCTTTCCGCCCCTCGGCATCGTGGTCTGGCTTACCCTTTATCGCGACGATGCGGATCAGCATCAGACCATCGTCGATGAGGCCCGGGCCCGCGCGTCGATGAGCTTCGCTTTTCTCGAACGCGAGATTGGCGAGAAGACCTATCTGCTTGGCGACGACTTCTCCGCCGCAGACATCATGTTCGGGTTTACGTTGGGCGCCGCACGCATGCTGGGTATCCTCGACGACCGCTACCCGAAGACCAGCGCCTACTTGGCGCGTCTAGAGGAGCGCCCGGCATTTCAAAAGGCAACTTCGGCCAAGTGAAGGACAGGCTCGTAGCGCCAGCGCTCGATCGATACGTTTGGGCCGGCCGTTCCTTGGCCAGGCATCGGCGCTCATGCGAGACTCTAGCGGCGGGAGACCTCGAGCCCGGGAGAGAGCAGCCATAGCACGTATCGACAAGACCGGCGTGGGGGCCCTGGTGGCGCTCTTGGCGTTTACCTTGGTTGTCTACGGCAACAGCCTTGGCAACGGCTTCGTCTGGGATGATGAGATTGTCGTCGTCCAGAACTCGGCTGGCCTGGGCTTGTCGGATGCACTCGACCTAATGTTCATGCCGGACATGATCAAGCCGTACTACCGTCCCATCAATCGGCTCTCCTACGTGATCGACAGCCAGGTGTTCGGCGATCGCGCGGCCGGCTTTCACGCGGTCAACGTGGCCGTTCATGCGCTAAGTGTCCTGCTGGTCTATGTCCTGGGGGTGCGGCTGGTTCGCAATGCGACGCCGGCGTTCTTGGCGGCCGCGCTCTTTGCCGTCCATCCCGTCAACACGGAAGCCGTGAACTTCATATCGGCGAGAAACAACCTGCTGGCTCTCTTCTTCGTGCTCGTGTCCATCTTGGCTTTCCTTCGAGGTCTCGAGGTGCGGTCTTGGTATTTGCTGACCGCTTCGGGCTTTCTCTGGTGCCTGGGGTTGCTCAGCAAGGAGCCGGCCGCGCCGGCGCTGGTCGTTCTTGCTGCCATCGCGCTGGTCTCGCCTGACTCCAAAGAGAAAACGTCCGTCCGTAGGCTCTACGCGTTGCTTCCCCATCTCGGCTTCGCGGCGATATTCATGGTGCTCAGGACCATCGCGCTAGACGGTAGTCTCGGCACCTTCGATTTCGGCGCCGACCTCTTGCAGCGGGTCGGCAGCAACGTCCAGGCGATACCGCGCTACCTCGACCTGGCTCTCTTCCCGATACACATGAACGCCATGCATGGACCTTCGGGTCCGCTGGCCGAGTCGTTGCCATGGTTACTACCGGTTTGGGCGGCAATCATTGTCGCGATTGTTCTTCTCGTACGCACCAGGAGCGTGCCGGTGCTGTTCGGACTCCTGTGGATCGCGGTCAACTACCTGCCGATTGCAAACATAGTTCCCATACCGACGAATACCCCCATCGCGGATCGTTACGTCTACATTCCCGCCTTGGGCCTGTGGATAATCGCGGCTGACCGTGGCTACCTGCTCTACGAACGACTGGGCCGCAGCCGGGCGCTGGCTGCGGGTGCGTTGGCCCTGATCGTCGTGCTCGGCGTGGTCACCGCCGACCGTAACCGCGATTGGAACAACGAGGTGTCGCTTTTCTCGAGCGCCGTGGAAGGCTATCCGGACTTCTACCGCAGCCACTTCAATCTCGGCAACGCGCTACGGGACCGCGGCGACATGGAAGGCGCGCAGCGCGAATGGCTGGAGGCCGTACGACTCGACCCGACCAGGTCGGGCCCGATGACACAGCTTGGAACCCTGGCCGCCGTCAACGGCAATCTGCAAGAAGCCGAGCGCTGGTTCCGCTCCGCCCTGCGCGTAGATCCAACGTTCGATACGGCCCGCTACAACCTCGGCTTGGCGTTGGAGAAGACCGGCCGTCTACACGAGGCCATTGCCGAATACGACCTGCTCCTGCGCACCACCGGTGCCGAAAACGAAGACCGGATCATCGAGGTCGAACAGCGAAAGGCGCGCTTGCAAGCACGGCTACGTCGAAGGTGACCGAGCCGACCGAGTTAATGAAGTCCGTGGACGACACCATCCGCATTGGAGTCTCGGCCTGTCTGCTGGGCGAAGAGGTTCGCTATGACGGAG
>PIVZ01001087.1 GCA_003354045.1 bacterium | reverse complement strand
CGCCAAGTGCGTGATTTTCAAGGCCGATGGAGTATTGAGGAGGCACAACCCGGACGTTGCGGATCGAGACGGCGTCCGAGCATTTCGAGCTTCAGTTCGAGGGCCGGTCGCACGTCCGTGGGGTCGATAATTGCGGGCTGGTCCGGGTTGCGTCCGATGGTGGGGTGAACTCGGTTATCCCGTGCGCGGCTCGGGAGCATCATGGCAGGGTTACTGTGTTCGGTGGGTCTGGGACCGGGCTCGCCTATGCGGTGCGATACGCCGAGACCGTGATGGCATGGTTCGAAGTCGACGGCAGACGGTACTGGCTGGACCCGCTCGTGGCCTACCGCTCTGCGGTCCCCGACACCGCCTTGGTACTTTACGACGAATCGAGAATCCGTCGGTCTCGGTCGGTCGAGAATCAGCCGAGTGATTGCGAAGATATCGATCCCTCGTGGTGTGCGAAAACCCGGCCGACTGAAACGTTAGCTGTAGCAACGGGTTACGCCCACCGTTGATGACCAGCCGCGGCCTACCTTTGGTGGCTTGAGTCATATGACGGATGCCCTATTCGGCCAGAACGGCCGATCCCGGTGCCTGTTCCAGTCCCTCGGCCGTTGTGTCGAGTACTCGTCACATTTTGCCCGTTAACGATGGAAATCTGCTCGGCTAATGATCTCTGGAGGGAATCGATAGCCGTGGTATCTAGATGTCGGGTCGTTCATCGGGCCACTTTGCCGATGGCTCGCTCAAGTTGACAGAACCCTCGTCAGCGTGTGCCCGTCGTCGATAGCCGGAAGCCGTCGCTGTCGAGTAGTCGCTCAGATATTGCCCGTTCGCCCGGAGAATTTGCTCTCATGTGCGTCGCCGTTAAGGACATTCGTCGCAAGGCGCGGCGGCGATTTTAGGCCGAAGAGAAAAATCGTATCGTGCGCGGTCTCTCGACCGCGCACGAACCAATTACCAGCGGTCGCGACC
>PIVZ01001086.1 GCA_003354045.1 bacterium | reverse complement strand
AAAGGATCGAAATCCGGAACGCAAGGGCTTTGGCGGGAAAATCTTCGCGCTCACCCCGGCCCTAGGCGCCGCCAAGGTGGCGCCCCTTGCGCGGCCTCGAAATCGCCGCCGGAGAGCAGCACCTGGAGCTCATGAGCCTCCAGGCCCCGCACCGTCTTCCCGCTCGGCCAGAACGGGAAGCGACCCTGGGAGAGACGCTTCTGACACAGCCAGAACCCCTGGCCGTCGTAGACCAGGATCTTCACGGCGGTGCCCCGACGATTACGGAAGACGAAAAGACGACCCGAGAACGGATCCTGAGCCAGCTCCTCGCGAGCCAGCTTCGCCAAGCCGTCGATACCCCGGCGGAAGTCCGCCGGCTCGACGGCGACCAAGATCCGCATCTGGGGAGCGAGCTGGATCATCGCCCCAAGCTCCACAACGTCCGGGCCAACGGCTCCAGCTCCGCGGGCGAGGCCCCTTGAAGCGTGACGCGCAGGCAAGTCCCCGCTGCGTCCTCGAGCTCGAAGACGCACTCCGACGACGGCGAAGACGGCCACGGAATCTCTACAAAACTGCCCCCGCCGACGGGCGCGAGCTCAGGGGCCTCCGCCAGGAGTTTCTTCAGCTTGTAGTAGTCCAGATTCAGAGCGGCGGCGACCTTGGAAACGCCGCACGCGCGAGCGGCTTGGACGGCGGCGTCCCAAAGGGCCTCAGGGATGCGGGTACCTCGAAGTCGACGCCCCCGCCAGCTCTCAAACTGGCTCTCTGCGTCGCTCAGGATGTCGTGGGCCAGGTGGGATGACTCTTGCTTCATCGGCTGTCCTCCATGCGTGGGTGGTTAGACCACCCACGATAGCGATGGCCTCAGCCGCAGTCATGCACGCTTGCCGGAAGGACACGAAGGAACAGCCGAGTTTGGTAGAACAGTAAGTATGTCTCAATCCCCCGAAGGGTCCACATCCGATTCCCACTCCAAGGA
>PIVZ01000504.1 GCA_003354045.1 bacterium | reverse complement strand
GGTGTGTGCGGCACGCTCGTCGGCCGAGCAGCCGAGCAAGTTGCCCGGCACTATCGAGGAAACCGCCGCGCTCGTCGAAGCCGAGGGACGCGTTGCTATGCCCGTGGCCCTCGATGTGCGCGACGATGAGGCGGTTGCCGAGCTGGCAGACCGCGTGTTCGCCCGGTTCGGACGCTGCGACTTGCTGGTAAACAATGCGGCGGTGGCCGTCCCGGGTCCCGCTCTCCAGGACTCGCTCAGGCACTGGCGTCTCGGCGTCGATGTGAACATCAACGGCCCCTTCTACATGATGCACGCCTTCTGCCCGCGCATGGCCGAAGGCAGCCGCGTCGTCAACGTCTCTTCCATGGCTGCCGAGACTCCCGACTTCGGCAGACCCAGCTATACCGCGACCAAGGCGGGCCTCGAGGCCATGAGCCTATCCCTGGCATACGAGCTCCAGGGACGGATTGCCGTCAACTGCCTGCGCATAGACCTGATGGTATGGAGCGAGGGCTTCGCGTTTACCCTGGAAGGGGAGGATGCCCCGGACTTCGAGGACCCGGTGATCATATCCGATGCGCTGCTGTGGATGGCAGCACAGCCGCTTTCCTACACCGGCGATGTCACCACCGTGACGGAGCTGCGTGATCGCGGCGTGGTCCGCCCTTTCTGCCTGAAGGAGACCGAAGGGTAAGTGTTTTTGGAACCGAAGCGGTGGCTGGGCTTCTTCGGCAGCCTTGGCCTGTGCATCGTCCTGGCCGCCGCGCTGCCGACCTCGCCCGTCGAGGGCGTCGAAACAGTCGGGCACTGGTCGTCAATCCTGCCTCCCGTTCTCGCCATTCTCATGGCGATGTTCTTCCGTCAGCTGACGGTCGCGTTGACGAGCGGGGTCGTCTTGGGCGCATTCCTGGCCTACGGTCCCTCGCCGGTGGCGGCGCTTTCGCAGGGCGCACGGACCTTCATCTGGGAGAACCTGACCACCGAGTTCAACGCCTACGTGATGGGATTTACGGTCACGCTCGTCGGCATGGTCCACGTCATGACCCAGAGCGGCGGCATGCACGGGATGGTCGATCGCATCACGGGCGTGGCGCGCAGCCAGCGCTCGACTCGCCTCGGAACGGTTCTCATGGGCTTCGTCATGTTCTTCGACGACTATGCCAACTCGCTGGTGGTTGGCACTACGATGCGCTCGCTTACCGACCACTGGCGCATCTCGCGAGAAAAGCTCGCCTACCTGGTGGATTCCACCAGCGCGCCGATCGCCGGCACTGCCGTCCTGTCTACCTGGATCGCTTACGAGGTCGGCCTCTTCAACGACATCGGCAAGAGCCTCGAGCTCGGGCGAGACGGCTACGAGATCTTCCTGATGCTGCTCCCGTTTCGTTTCTACTGTGTCACTGCGCTTCTGTTCGTCTTCATCGGCACGATCCTGGGTCGCGATTTCGGACCGATGTATCGAGCCGAATCGCGGGCGGTGCTCGAAGGCAAGGTCATGCGAGATGGCGCCGTTTCGCTGACCAGTCAGATGGTCGATGAGGTCGCGCCTCCTCCCGAGGCCGCTCGCCGCTGGTATAACGGTGCGCTGCCGATTGCCTGCGTGGTCGTCGGAGTCATAGGCGGGATTCTGTTCATGGGCCGTGGAGCGGTGTTTGATGCCGGATTGTCGTTCTCGCTTCTTGACGGGGCCGTGTGGCGTACCGCTTTCGGCGCCGTCGGCGACTCCAAGGCCGGCTCGAGCATCGTACTCTTCTCTGCCGCGGCGGCAGGCAGCATTGTGGCCATCGGCCTTGCCGTCTTTCAGAAGATCCTCACCTTGAAGGAATCGGTGCTGGCGTGGGGGAGGGGTGTCGTGGCGTTACGACTGGCCGTCGTCATTCTCGTGCTTGCGTGGGCCATGAAGAGCGTGTGCGCGGACACGCTGCATACCGAGACGTTCTTGATCTCGGTGCTCGGAGACCGGCTACCTCCCTTGATGCTCCCGCTTGCCACATTCTTGCTGGCGGCCGGTGTCGCATTCGCGACCGGCACGAGTTGGGGGACGATGGGCATCCTCTTGCCTGTCGCTTTGCCGTTGGCCCATGCCATGACTCCGAGCGGCGGCGCGGACGGCGCCGTCTTCTGGTTGACCGCTGCGGCCGTGCTCGATGGCGCCATCTTCGGCGACCATTGCTCGCCGATCAGCGACACAACCGTGCTTTCATCGATTGCCTCCGGCTGCGACCACATGGACCACGTGGCCACGCAGGCGCCGTATGCCTTTACCGCGATGGTGATCGCGGGCAGTGCCGGCTACCTCGGCGCCGCCCAGGGACTGGCGCTGTGGATGGTCTACGCGCTCATCGTGTTTGCGGCCCTGGCTGTATTTCTGATGTTCGGCAAGCGGCTACCGGTGTTCTCGCACGAGATGGAGTCGCCGCAGGCTTACAACTGAGCGGAGCTGGGGCCGGACGGACAGGGGAGCCTCTGCTGGGCTCGGGCCACGCAGGCTAGCGAACCGACGGCAACGCGGCGTTGAGAATGGTCATGAGCTGCGAGAGCTTCATCTTCAGCTTCATGTCGGTCTCCGTTCGGTAGAGCTCGCGGGCGATCCTTTCGGGGTGTTTGGAGAACAGTATCTCATCAGAGATGAGCGCCGTCGGCGTCTCCATGAACACGCGACGGTTTTCCGGATTGCGGAAGATGTCCCGTTTGATGGCCAACACGGCTTTTCGCCGAATAGCCGGGTCGTCGCTGTCGAAGCCCTCCTCGATCGTCCCGGAGCGCACGAGCTTCTTGCCGGCGTATCGCTCGTTTGCAGAGGCTGCAGCGACGCGCCGGTGGGTCGCCGAGCGGACGGTGTTGCCGCTTCCGCTGTCAAGCACGCGCAACCAGGTAATCCCGTGCTTCTTGGCCTTGCTCTCGGGATTTGCGCCGATGATGTAGCTCTTGCCGTCGAGCAGGCGTTCGAACACTTCATATAAGGGGCGCTGCTCCAGATTGCCGGCGAATGGCTCGTCGGCGGGAGCCCTCCACTCGAGCTTCACGCCGGCTTGTTCGCAAAGCTCGCGCACGACGTTGACCGTTGACTCGGAGCGTCCGCTCACCGTGGCAATGCCCTCAGGCGTCACCTCGACCCGTACAGAGCTCGCTATCTCCGTCTGTGCTAACGCGGCGCTCGCGACCGGCCACAACGACAGCACGGCCGTCAGTGCGGTAAGAAGTATCTGGATTCGCAACCTTCCTGACTCCACGTCCAATCCACATGCTGCCACAAGGTTGCCACCATTAGTAGCCAGAAATTGCCGGCTCCTCATTTCCCAGCTTCAAGTGCATGACGCCGCCGAAGGTCGCGAAGATCGGGTCGCCGTTGGGCAGAACCTGCAGAGCCAGCATGATGGGGTTGTAGCGCTCGCTCGGCCCCATGGTATACACGGCGCGCGTCTCGCCGCTGTCCCAATCGAGGGTTTCCATCACCCACTGGCCGTCCTTGAGGCCGACGACGTGCAGCTGGCGATTCTTGGTCGTGACTACCGGCGTGCTGTTGGGGCTCGATACGTCGTCGCGCGTCCACGCCACCTCCAGGCGGCGTGTCTCGGTATTCCACTGAAACTTCTGCACTCCGTAGGGCGTGCGAGCCGGGTCTTTCATCTTCAGTTGCACGTCCAGCATCATCTTCTCGTCGGTCTTTACCTGGTTATTGGCCAGCACCATGCCGTAGTCGAAGACGGTGGCGGAGTTCTCCGAGTAAGAACTCGTGAGGGTCTCATCGCCGAAGTTCACCGGCAGCACTCCGACCACTCGTCGGCTGCTCGTGCCGGGCAACTGCTGCCAGTCTTCTGGGATCTCGTCGCGCCAGTACAGGACCAGGTTGTCCACGTCTTGGGCGTCGGCAATCACGACCAGCTTGTCTTTATCGTCCGAACCCCCGACCAGGGCCGCGGTGGTGCCGGAGCCACGCTTTGCGCGCAGAGTCTTGTCG
>PIVZ01001085.1 GCA_003354045.1 bacterium | reverse complement strand
TCGCTGCTCCGCCAGCGATTCGATCGCCTCGAACGCACAGAGAGGTATCTGGCCATGCCCCGACATCGTCTCGCCGTCGCGATCGCCGTCCTGCTCGTCGCCGTCGTCTCCTTCTTCCCGCTGACGCCTCGGGGAACCGATCCCGGTGAGGCGATCGCCGCGATGACCGTATCAAGCGGACGTGCGGTGACGCCTGTGTCCGTCAGCGGAGTGGATGATTCAGCCGCCGATCTCGAGCGCATGCCCCAGCTGATCCAGTCATCGGTCGTGCATCCTGAGTATCCCGATGCCGCCCGGCGGGCGGGCCGCGGGGGCAAGGTGATGCTCGACGTACTCGTGACAGGCGATGGTGTTGCCGGCGAGGTCACCGTTCTCGAGGATGTCGAGGAGTTTCCCGCCTTTGCGAAGAACGCTGTCAAGGCGGTGAAGCAGTGGCGCTTCGAACCGGGCATCCGTGATGGGGAACCGGTCGCCGCGCACGTCGTCATTCCGGTCCAGTACCGGATCGACTGCGACAAGGAGGATGCGGAGAGCCGGGAGTCGAAGGACTCGAAGGGCCCGAAGCGCGAGCTGTAGAGCGGCATCACGCAAGACCATTCCTCCCCTGCCTGATTCCTCCCCAGGCTGATTCCTCCCACGGCTGATTCCTCCCCCGGCCGATTTACCTCGCCGGGTCCGCCACACCACGCCGGCTTTTGCCGGTGGCCCTCCCCGCCGAGATGGTAAGATCCGTCGCGCAACACATCCCCCTGGAAGCGGGAAGACTCGTGGTGACTGGAGGAGTCATGAAGCGTCGAGAGTTCGTCAAGCAGGCCGTCACCGGTGCCGCAGCCGGTGGTGCCGCCCTGGGCGCCGGCATTCTCTCCTGCGCGCAGGAGCAGAAAGGTCCGGCGGTGCAGACGCAAAAAAACGTGCGGTGGCGGCTGGTCTCGAGCTTCACACGCGGCCTCGACAAGATCTTC
>PIVZ01001084.1 GCA_003354045.1 bacterium | reverse complement strand
CCCCGCGCCACCGCTCACGCTCAACGTGACGGCTCAGCTCCTGATCGACGACGGGCTGACGACTGAGTGCTGGCAGACCGTGTTCACAGTCGCGAGCAAGAACGAGGCGGGACAGCTAAAGGCGAAGGGGCCATAGCACGGGGCGCGACAGCCGCGAGCCTCGAGCCTGAGCAAACGATCGAGCGTCCGAGCGGCAGGCTTCAGCGGTCACCGCTACGGCGAATAGCGCCGCCTGAGCTGTGGCCGAGCATGGAGGCGCCTCCCCTCTTACCACCCCCTGGTCCAGCGGTGGGCCGGGGATTCTTGCGGTCGACCTCGATCTCGCCGGTATCGACGAGCTTTTTGAGTTGAGGATTTTCGGCGGCTTTCGCCGAGATCTGTCCGGTCTTCCCCGGGCCGAGGCGCAAGGTCTTGCCACCGGGCAGCGGGACGCTCACCGGCTTCTGAGTCTTGTTGCTAACGACTGGCATCGCTGCCTCCTTGGCCTGACCGGGCTGTCGCCCACGAGATCCTGCCTTCGATGGCGCAGTCCATCTGAGCAACCATCGCAGTGGCAACATCAAAGGGCAAGGGGTGACCGACCCGCATCCTCGAGATTCTCCTGCAATCGCTTCGGCAAAATACGCCGTCAATCACTGACAACGAATCGACTGCGATCGATCGAGAAGAGAACAATCGCACTAGGCGAACGCGAGCTCAGCGGCGAATCTCGTGTTCTTCGCCATTCCCTCTAAGCGATCCTTGCGCCCGCTCGACGACTTTCTTCACCTCGGCCGCCAGCGATTCCGTTTCCTCATTGCCGAGCTGCTGCCACGGGTTATCCAGGCCCAATTCCGTCGCTATGATCTTGAAGCAGTTGTAGGACTCCCCCGCTCCCCCGTTTCCGCCGGGATGCCACGCGGTCCCGGTGGCGTAGAGATTCTTGATCGGCGTTCTGTAATTGGCCAGTTCAGGAATCGGCCT
>PIVZ01001083.1 GCA_003354045.1 bacterium | reverse complement strand
GGTACTCGCGTAATGGCGTCAATGGCGATCAGAACGTGGCGTCGGAGATCTATCTGGAGCAGATGGAGTTCGATGATCTGCTCGAGGCGGGTTATACGACGGTTTGTTTCGTGCCGGCGGGCGGAGGCATTCCGGGTAAGGCGTGTGCGTATAAGACGGCCGGTGCAGACGAGGATCGGCGCATTGGTGACGAGGCGTATCTCGACGTGGCGACTCGGTGGGACTCCGGCGGTCGGGGCAAGCAGGTTCTCCGCGATGCTCTGAAGAAGGCCAAGGACGAGATCGAGAAGGTAGAGAAGGCCAAGGAAGAGTGGGACGCGAAGCAGAAGGCCAAGGCAGAAGAAGCCAAGAAGAAAGAGGCTGAGGGTAAGAGGCCTGAAGAGGGCGAGGACAAGCCTGAGCCGAAACCTGAACCCAAGCCCAAGCCCAAGCAGAGACACGGCGATGAGCCGGAAGGGGACGGTGACGGGGATAAGCCGAAAGAGGGTGAGAAGAAGGACGGCGAGAAGCCCAAGGAGGAGAAGTTCGAGCCGCCGAAGATCGACCCGAAGCATCAGCCGCTCGTCGACTTGATTCAGGAGAAGGACGGCGCGTTGATGATGATCAGGCTCGGGACGGCTTCGGACGTGTTGCACCTCGACGATGTGCTGAAGCCGTACGACGACTTGGCCCATACGCTGTTCCTGTCCGAATGGACGTACAACACGAACTTCGAGCCGGTGGTTACGAGCCTCGGTGAGCGTGAAGCCAAGGTCGTGCTCAAGCCGTCGGTCAACCGGTTGCCGTATACGGCCACGCGATACAACCTGATCGCCAAGTTGGCGGCGGCGGGTGCTGAGGTGTCGGCGCTGCCGTGGAACGACTCGCGCCGCGAGTACCTGCGGGTACGCTCGCGCTTGGCGGAGTCGGTTCGGGCCGGGCTCGATTCCGAGGCGGCGCTGAAGTCCCTGACGCTGAACCCGGC
>PIVZ01001082.1 GCA_003354045.1 bacterium | reverse complement strand
TGGCCTTCAATGGCGATGTCGTCCTGAGCGACCTCGAGAGGCAAAGCCTGGGCCGCCAGTATCTGCATGCGAACGAGGTCCAGACCTGTGATTGCCTCGGTCACCGGGTGCTCCACCTGCAGGCGGGTGTTTACCTCGAGAAAGTAAAACTCCCCGCCTTCGACGAGGATGAACTCGACCGTACCGGCACCGACGTAACCGATGGCCTTGCCGGCGGCCACCGCGGCCTCGCCCATGCGCGCGCGCAAGCCCGCATCGACTGCCGGTGAAGGCGCCTCCTCGATGATCTTCTGGTAGCGCCGCTGGATCGAGCACTCGCGCTCGAAGCAGTGGATGACGTTGCCATGGGCATCGCCGAAGATCTGCATCTCGATGTGGCGGGGCGAATCGAAGTAGCGCTCGATCAACAGAGTGGCGTCGCCGAATGCGGACTCGGCCTCGCGCCGCGCCGAGGCCAGTGCCTCGCTGAGCGCGCCTGCCTCGCGCACGATGCGCATCCCCTTGCCTCCGCCGCCGGCCGATGCCTTCACGAGGATCGGGAAGCCGAGCTTGCCGGCCTCGACTGCGATTTCCTCGTCGCTGATCCCCTCGCCGGAGAAGCCCGGAATCACCGGCACGCCGACCTCTCCCATGATGGCCTTGGCCTCGATCTTGCTCCCCATCCTCGCGATCGCCTCGACTGGCGGACCGATGAAGGTGAGCCCGGCCTTGGCACAGCGCTCGGCGAACACCGCGTTCTCAGCCAGGAACCCGTAGCCCGGATGCACGGCATCGGCGCCTACCTCGGTGGCGGCGGCGATCACCCGGTCCATGTCGAGGTAGGACTCGAGGCTCGGCGGCGGGCCTATCCTTACTGCCTCGTCGGCATCAACCACGTGCGGCGCATCGCTGTCTGCGTCCGAGTAGACGGCCACACTGGCAATCCCCATTTGGCGAAGAGTTCGCGTCACCCGGCGGGCGATCT
>PIVZ01000503.1 GCA_003354045.1 bacterium | reverse complement strand
AATCTCGATACCGAGCCCAACCTGAGCACCGTTGTGATCACCACCGCGACCGGTACGGTCACCGCTGATGTGGATCTCACCGACGGATCCTTCAGCGCCACCGTCACGCTGGACGGCTCCGTGCCGCCGGATCAGACCCAGACCATCACCGTCACCGCCACCGACAGCCAGGGCAATACCGGCTCGTCTTCTATCGAGGTGTACTTCGACAGTACCGGTCCGGCCATCTTTTTGACCGGCCCGGCGGACCTCAACCGCTACGACGAGAATTCACCCGCGACCATCGCGGTCAGTGGCAACGCCTGGGCCGCCGAAGGCGCCCAGCTGAGCATCAACGGCGCGGGCATCGACCCGGCGGCCGTGACCTGGACCGGCCCCGATGCCGACGGCCGTTTCACGACCTCCTTCTCCGTCACCATGGACGTGCCGGCGGATGACGGCGCCTTCGGCGTCATCGCTCGCGTCACCGAGCTGGACGGCCGCTACGCCCAGGCCCGGCGCCTGCTCTTCAAGGACACGGTGCCGCCCGAGGTGGTGATTGTCAGTACCGATCCCGATGTCCTGGAAATGCTGCCGGCCGACGGCGCCACCGGTGTTGATACCAACAGCCTGATGCTCGTGCTCTTCACCGAGCCCGTGCTGCATTCGTCCTTGACCACCGTCGACGGCCTGACCCTGGTGCGCACTTCCACCGCCACCCCGGTGAGCGGTGAGATCGCCGTCGCCAGCACCGCTGTGGCCTTCGTTTCCGCCGCCGAGCTGGCCGCGGGTGAGACCTACGAGCTCACCGCCGGCAGCGGCATCACCGACCTGGTGGGCCACCCGCTGCTGATTCCACGGACCTCCACCTTCGAAACCGCGCTGCCCAGCATCGGCGTGGCGCCTGTCCTGGATTCACTCGATGAGGTCATCTGCGGTGAGACCATCACCGTCACCGGCTCTACTGCGCCTAATGCCACCGTCAAGGTGCGCGACGGCGACATCGTGCTCACCACCTTTGCCGATGCCAGCGGCCGCTTCAGCATTGACGTGCCGTTGCCCACCAATGGCTACCACCTGCTGCGGGTCTACACGGTTGCTTTTGATGGCACCGTCTCCACCGAAGCCAGCCATGTGCTGCGTGTGGACTGCACCGACCCGGCAGTCACCGGCGCCATATTCGACCGCGACACTGCCGTCATGCACATCAATCTCTCCGAGGCCATCGACGCTACCAGCGCCACCATCGGTGACGCTGCCTCGGCGATCCGTCTCTTTGACGCCGACGACCCGACCGCCACCGATCACAGCGGCATCGTGGTCGTGGCTGTCGATGGCGAGAGCCTCGACATCGAGCTGGACACCGCGCCTGACGCCTGGTGGCGCGACCTGGTAGTCCGCCTTTCGGTGGGCCCGCCACTTGCCGACGAGCAAGGCAACGAAATGCTAACGACCTTCGAGACCCTCTTCTTGCCCAGCGGTCAAGGTGGTTTCGAAGGCTCCTTCCTCTTTGGAGAAGCTTACGACGACGCCAGCGGCCGGCCCCTCGGAGGCGCCCTGGTGCGCCTCTACCCGGCCGGGCAGGCCCTGCCGGGCACCGTGCCCGCGGGCAACGAAGGTATCGCTATCGCCGAGGATGTCACCGACAGCCGCGGCCGCTACGCCATGCTCGGCGAGGTGCCGGCTCAGCGCTACGCCCTGGTGCTCGAACACGAGGGTTACGCCCGCGTGCTGCGCCACCTGGCCATCGAACCGGCCACCGGCACCGTGCCCTTTGACAGCCGCCTGACTCCGCTGGCCGAAGCGGCCGGCACCGTCGCCCCGGCTACAGGGGGCGCGTTCCAGCATGCCGAAGAGCCTCTACTCACCCTCACAATCGACCCGGCAGCCGTGCCGGGCGCCGACGAACTCGATGTCGTGCTCACCCCGCGCTCCGCTCAAGGCCTGCCCGACTTCCTGCCCCTTGGCTGGACCCCGCTGGCTATTGTTGATCTCGAGCTGCGCGCTGCCGGTGCGGCCTTGCCCGAAGGCGCGGCAACACCATTTGCCACCGACGGCGTGCGTCTCGAGCTGCCCCTGCCCGAATGGGTGCAGCCGGGCGACGAGCTTTTTGCCGTACGCTACCAGACCACCGCCGGCTTGTGGATGACCCTCGACGAGCCCGAGCTGCTCAGCGGCCCGCAGGGTGAGAACATCGCCCGCGTCTCTCTGATCGGCCCCGGCACCGTGGCCATCATCCGTGCCGACATCGACGAGGCCACCCGGCCGCCTATCCCGTCTGCCGAGATCGGCCAAACCCTTCTGGGCTCTGGTTTGCCCACCGACTTCCTGCCCCTCAATGCCGATCTGACCCTCGACCCGGGTATCATCGCACCCACCGGCAAGGCTATTGCCAACGTAGTGGCGCGCTCGAAAGACGGCAGCACCGCCTGGCCCAGCGGCCTCGCCGTGCAGGCCTACCTGGAAGAGAAGCTGATCCTCGCCGATGGCGTCACCCAGCTTCTGGAAGCGCCCTTCTCGGCTGATCTGGTGCTCTACCACCCAACCCTTGAGCCTGCCCAGCAGGGCAGCAATACCGCAGGCAGCGCCGGCGGCATGAGCTTCGTAGTCTCTCCGTCCGAGCGCGCCGCCGAGGTGCTGCTCGACATCGGCTACGAGAACATCCGCCTCTTCCCCTTCCCGGACCAGATCGAGCGCGGCCACGTGCTCGGACCCGCAGGCGGCAGCGTTACCACCCCGGACGGTATCGAGCTGAGTCTGCCCGAAGGCGCCCTGCCCGAGAAAACCGTGGTTGACGTCTCTATGCTGCCGGCCGGCGAGCTGGCCGCCCTGCCCGCCATCCTCGGCTTCGACACCCTGGCCGCGGTGCGCATCGACCTCGGCGGTTTCGAGCTGGTGCGCGATGCCAGTCTCTCGCTCAACGCCCCGGACGGCGCCCCGGCCGTGCTCACCGGCGATCCACGTCTGATCCTGGTCGAGCTGGTCGAAGAAGCCGCCGACGGCCGCGGCGGATACCCGCGTCTGGCCGCCCGCATGGGCCGTATCCCGGCCGGCGCCGACACCCTCGAGCGCCTCACCGCCGAGCCCGAGCCTGAAGACTCGATTCTGCCCCTCGTGGGCCTCGTGCGCGAAGGCCTCTATCTCGTGCTCTACGCCCAAGACTCTATCGGCTTCGCCACCGGTTTCGTACGCGCCGCCAATAGCTTCGGCCTCGACACAGCCCGTGTCACCGAAGCCGGCCTCGGCACCGCCGACCTCACCCGCGACGGCGGCCGCTACACCGCCGTGGCCCGCGCCCTCGATAATCTCCTGCTCACCGCCCAGCACCCGACCCTGGATGAGAACGGCACCGCCACCATCCCAAGCCTTGCGCCCGGCCAAATCGTCGAGATCGACATCACCGTCACTCCCGTGCCGCCGATGGTCGATATCGTCAGCCCGGCGGATGGCAGCATCGATCAAGCATCCGGTGTGCCGGTCTTCATTAGATTCACCGAGCCGCTCGATGAAAACACCGTATCCGACCAGGACCTCAAGCTGGTGCTCGCCGACCGTTATGGCCAGCCCACCGGTGTCCGCGTGCTCGGCAGCTGCGAGCTCTCCCCCGACGGCCTCAACGTCGTTTTCCTACCGACCATGCCGGCGCTGCCTCCAGGCCGCACTTTCATCGCCAAGTTCACCGGCATCCCGCGCGATCTCGGTGGCACCCCCTACACCGACGGCAGCTTCAGCTGGAGCTTCGCTACCAGCGCGGTCCTCGCCCCCGGTGGCGAAGTGCATCCCGAGCGTTTCCGTTTGGAAATGCCTGGCGAGGACGGCAGGGCTCGTGTCTACGGTCTGCCCGGCGCCGTGCCCACGATTCTCGAATACGATCCGCCATGGACCATCGCGCCATGGGTTCATGAAGACACCACAACGTATTCGATGCCGGGAAACACCGACGGCTCTTTCAGCATCTATGTCGGCTCGCCACCG
>PIVZ01001081.1 GCA_003354045.1 bacterium | reverse complement strand
CGGCAACGACCCGGAGCGCTGGGGACTGAAGGGGCCCTCGCCGTTCAGACCGTTGTTCACGTCGATGTACCGGCCCTTCTTGTGGGCGCCGACGGTGATGCCGCCCCCCATGTGGGCCACGATGAGATTCTGGTACTCGTAGAAGGTCTCGTTCTCCTCGGCATAGCGCCGCGCCGTGGCGATCTGGTTCAGTGCGTGGGAAATGACCCGGCGCTCGAGTTCCTTCATGCCGCAGATCTTCACCCGTTGCGGCACCTCGTCCACGACCACGGGATCGACGATGAAGGCCGGCTTCCGAGACCCCTGCACCAGCTCGTCGGCGATGAGCGCTCCGAGGTTGGAGGCATGGTCGCCGCCGACGCCCTCGATGAGGTCCTGCTTCATGCGCTCGTTCACCCGGTAGGTCCCGTGCGGAATGGGTCTGAGGATCCCGCCGCGTGCCGAGATGGCATCCAGGTCCTCGATACCCAGCCCGTGTTCGGAAAGCGCCCGGAGCAGGACTTTTTTGCGCCAGCCGTACTGCTCGACGATGCGCTTGTTCTCGTAGGGTTCGAGCTCGGCGGCCGGATGCTCGATCTCCTCGGTGAACCGCTCCTGGTCGCCCTCGTAGACGGCCATCTTGGTGGACGTCGAGCCCGGGTTGATGGCCAGGATGCGATGGCGCGGGAAGAAGGTGTCCTTGGGCGTGCGATTCCAGTGCTTGAAGCGGTGCAGCCGCAGGAGGCTCGACTTGACGCTGAGCACCGCATCCTCGGGCGTGACGTCCATGGGCAGATCGACGCCCTGGAAGCGCACCCCGAACATCGAGGCGAACTTGCGCGCCTCGGGAAACCGGGTGCTGTACAGATGGAAGAGGAAGTTCCCCATCTCCAGGTTGGGCGTGATGATGACGTTGGTGCCGCCGATGAAGGTGTTCTACTGGCCCTTCTTGTAATAGGAAGCCGAACGCCGTGACAGCGCGACGG
>PIVZ01000029.1 GCA_003354045.1 bacterium | reverse complement strand
ATCTCCCCACCGGGACGATCTTTCGCCGCGCGGAGTGGGACGAGTTTCTTGCCCGGGTTCCCGAACACGTGGTGGTGGCCCTCGATCAGGCTTACTTCGAGTACGTTGACGATCCCGACTACCCCGGCGGGCTCGACGACCTCGAGCGGCACCCGGGGCTCGTCGTCATAAGGACCTTCTCCAAGGTCTACGGGATCGCCGGACTGCGCATCGGCTACTCGGTGAGCTCGGCCGAGATCGCCGACGCCATGTCTCGCTTCAGGCAGCCGTTCAACGTCAACTCCCTGGCCCAGGTGGCAGCATTGGCGGCCCTGGACGACCGAGCCCATCTCGATGCCTCGCGTGGCCTGGTTCGCGAAGGGCGCCGCCGCTACGCGGAGCGGCTGGCCGCACTCGGCCTCGAGCAGGTGCCTAGCCAGGCCAACTTCGTGCTTGTCGAAGTGGGCCAGGGCGCCAAGGTCACGCAGGCAATGCTCGAGAGGGGTGTGATCGTCAGGCCGATGGACGGCTATGGATTTCCCTCCATGATTCGCATCACCTTCGGTACTGCCGAGGAAGACGAGCGCTGCCTGGCGGCACTGGCAGAGGCGCTCGCCGAGGTAGGCCCGTGAGCGTCCGTTTCGAGCGCTGCGTGGTGGTCGGCACCGGGCTGATCGGAGCCTCGCTGGCCGCTGCCGGTCGCAGGGCCGGCGCGCTCGCGCACGTCGTCGGTGTGGGACGCAAGCGCCCCAACCTCGATAGGGCCCTCGAGCTGGGACTGGTGGACTCGGTTTCCCAGGAGCTCGGCCCCGCCTTGTCCGGCGCCGACCTGGTCGTCGTGGCCACGCCGGTCCTCACGGTGGCGCCGATTCTCGAACAGGTGGCCGCCGCGACCTCGCCCGACTGCTTGGTTACGGATGCGGGTAGTGTGAAAGCGCCAATATGTCTTGCGGCCGAGCGGGCCGGTCTCGGCCGGCGCTTCGTAGGGGCCCACCCGATGGCCGGGAGCGCCGACACAGGCTCGGCCGCGGCCGACATCGATCTCTTCAAGGATCGCATTACCGTGATCACGCCGGGACCCGATAGCGATCCCTCGGCCGTCGCCAGGATACGGGAGCTATGGGAGGTGGTGGGCTCGTCGGTGGTCGAGCTCGACGCCGGGGTCCACGACGCCGTGGTCGCGGTGACCAGCCACCTTCCGCAGATGATGGTCTTTGCGCTGTGTGCGATGGCGCCTCGCGGTCGTGATGAAGACGTCGTGCGCCGGCTCGTCGGCCAGGGCTTTCGTGACACCACGCGGCTGGGCACCAGCGATGCGCGCATGTGGCTCGATATCGCCGACCTGAACCGCGAGGCCCTGGCCGCGGCCATGGCCGAGTTCGCGAGCTTGTGGGACGACATGCGTGCGGCCGTAGAGGCCGGCGACGAGGCTCGGCTGCGAGCGGTGATGGAGTCGTCTCGCGACTTCAAGGCGAGCTTGGGAAAATGAACGAGGCACCTGTCAGCGTAGAGCCGGCCGCGGGGCCGCTCGGCGGTGTCGTTACCGTTCCGGGCGACAAGTCGATCGCACACCGGGCGGTGATGCTGAACTCAATGGCCAGCGGCGTGGCGCACATCAACGGCCTTCCCGGCGGGCTTGACGTCGGTTCGACGGTGGCGGCGATGAAGGCGCTCGGTGTGAGCATCGAAGGCTCGGTTGCCGACGGGTTGGTCGTCAACGGCCGCGGGTTGGCCCTGGCCGAGCCAACCGGGCCGATCGATTGCGGTAACTCCGGCACCACCATGCGGCTGCTCACCGGCCTGCTGGCGGCGCAGCCTTTCACGTGCACGCTCGTTGGCGATGCCTCGCTCTCGCAAAGGCCGATGCGGCGGGTAGCCGATCCCCTGGCCGAGATGGGCGCCGAGGTGGAGACCAGCGACGGGCACGCACCGCTTACCATTCGCGGGCGCGGGCTGAGAGCCCATCGTCACGTCCTCGAGGTGGCCAGCGCGCAGGTGAAGAGCGCGCTCATCCTGGCCGGCATGCAGACCGACGGAGAGACCGCGATCGAGCAGCCCGCACGGTCGCGCGACCACACCGAGCGCATGCTGTGCGCCATGGGCGTGCCGCTTGACGTGGACGGCAGTGCGGTGACGGTGAATGGCCCGGCCACGCCTCGGGCGATCGACGTCAACGTGTGCGGGGATCCTTCTTCGGCCGCCTTCTTCGCCGTAGCCGGGTTGATCGTTCCGGGCTCCGAGGTCGTCATCGACAACGTTTGTCTCAATCCCACGCGGACCGGCTTTCTCGACGTCCTCTTGCGCATGGGGGCAGACCTCGACGTCAAAGAGCAGGGCCAGTCCGGCGGTGAGCCTGTGGGCTCGCTGACGGTGAGGGCCTGCGCGCTGGGGTCGTTCGAGATCGAGGGCGGCGAGGTTCCGGCAACTATCGACGAGCTGCCGGTTCTGGCGGTTGCCGCGGCCTGCGGCAGCGGGCGTAGCCGAATACGCGGTGCCCGCGAGCTGCGTGCCAAGGAGAGCGACCGCATTGCCGGCACGGTGGACATGCTTCGCCGCCTCGGCGCTACGGTCGATGAGCTAGATGACGGCATGGAGGTGCAAGGCGGTGGCCTGGTCGGCGGCGCGATCGTCGATTGCCTGGGCGATCACCGTCTGGCCATGTCGGCCGCCGTTGCCGCGCTTGTCGGACGCGAGCCGGTGGCCATCGAGGGCGCATCGTCGGTGGCAGTGTCCTTCCCCGGCTTCTTCGAGATGCTCGAGGGGCTGCGGGCATGAGCTCGGACTGCTTCGTCATAGCCATCGACGGTCCGGCTGGAGCAGGTAAGTCAACGACCTCGAGGCGCGTGGCCGAACGTCTCGGCTTCGGCTACCTCGATTCGGGCGGGCTCTATCGCTGCGTCGGGCTGGCGGCCCTGGAGGCCGGCGTGGACCTCGAGGACGACGATGCGCTGGCTGTGCTGGTTGCCAAGCTCGACATCGCCACAGCCGAGGGCGGCCAGCGGTTTCTCCTCAACGGTCGTGACGTGACTGCCTCATTGAGAGACCCGGAGGTCTCGCAGGCTGCCTCCAAGACCTCGGCCTGTCCCTCGGTCAGGCGTGTGCTTCTGGACTGGCAGAGAGAGGCAGTGGGGTCACCGGGGACCGTGATAGAGGGGCGCGATATCGGTACGGTGGTGTTCCCGGGAGCGGATCTCAAGGTCTTTCTCGATGCCGACCCCGAGGAGAGAGCCAGGCGGCGCACTGTGGAGCTCGAGGAAACGATGGGGCAGGCGGAGCGAGCAGGGGTGCGCAGCGAGATGGCCGAGCGCGATCGGCGCGACACTACCAGGCGGCTGGCACCGCTCAAGGCAGCGGCCGATGCCGTGGTCGTGGATACCACCGAACTCGGGCTCGCCCAGGTGGTTGACAGAGTCGTCTCCGAAGTCAAACGTCGAATGTCTCGCAAATGATTTGAAAATACAGGCTTTTCTCTTGAAACGGGGGCGTGTGGACGTTATGCACCGGGATGGCCGCCGCCCGGCGGCTGTCAGAGGGAGGATTTCTTCTTACATGCCAGAGGAGAAGCCGGATCATGAGAACGCCGAGCAGGAGGGTGCGGAGAGTTTCTCCGACATGTTCGAAGCCTCCGTTCGTCCCGTTCAGGCAGGCGACATAGTAACCGGACACTTCGTCTCCATCTAAAAAGATATCGTTACTGTCGACATCGGATACAAGTCCGAAGGAGTGATCCCGCTCGCGGAATTCCGCGACAAGGAAGGGAACATTGCACTTTCGGAGGGCGACGATGTGGAGGTCTATGTGGACTCCACCGGGGGCGACGGCGGAGGAGTCAGACTCTCCTTCGAGCGTGCCCGCGAGTCCACTGTCTGGAAGGCGATCGAGGAAGCCTATCACAGCGGGGGGGCGGTCGAAGGGACTGTCCTCGGGCGTGTCAAAGGAGGCCTCAAAGTAGACGTCGGGGTGCCCGCATTCTTGCCGGGCTCGCACGTCGATACGCGGCCCTCGCGCAGTCTCGATCGCTACATCGGTGAGACCGCCGAGTTCGGGATTCTCAAGTACAACAAGGCGCGCGGTAACGTCGTCGTCTCGCGCAAGGCGTTGCTCGAGAAGGAACAGGCGGTTCTGCGCGACGAGACCCTGAAGGTGCTCGAAGAGGGAGTGATCATCGAGGGCACGATAAAGAACGTCACCGACTACGGGGCCTTCGTGGACCTCGGCGGTATCGACGGGCTGCTGCACGTGACCGATATGTCTTGGGGGCGTGTGGGCCATCCGTCCAAGGTCGTCAACTCGGGCGACGTCGTGAACGTAGTCGTGCTCAAGTACGAGCCCGAGAGCAAGAGAATTTCGCTCGGTCTCAAACAGCTGACCGACGACCCGTGGATGACGATCGCCGAGCGGTTGTTTCCGGGAAGCCGAGTGCGCGGCAATGTCGTGAGCCTCACCGACTACGGTTCCTTCGTCGAGATAGAGGAAGGAGTGGAAGGGCTGGTTCACGTTTCCGAGATGTCGTGGACGAAGCGGGTGACGCACCCTTCGCAGATAGTTTCCGTTGGTGACGAGGTGGACGTGGTCGTTCTAGCGCTCGACCCTGAGAACCGCCGCATCTCGCTCGGGCTCAAACAGGTGACCCCCAACCCGTGGGAGATGTTGCCGGTCGAGCACCCGGTGGGCACCAAGGTGTCGGGCAAGGTGACCAGCGTCACAGACTTCGGCGTGTTCGTGAACGTGAACGAGGGGATCGACGGTCTGATCCACATCTCCGATCTGCACTGGACCAAAAAAGTCCGTCATCCCTCCGAGTTGGTGAAGAAGGGCGCAGAGGTCGAGTGCATGGTGCTTGCCATCGATGTGGCCAACGAGCGGCTCTCGCTCGGGCTCAAGCAGGCCACTCCGGACCCGTGGGGGAACATGTCGGCCCGCTACCCGGTCGGTGCGCGCGTGCACGGCAAGATCACCAACGTCACGGATTTCGGCGTCTTCGTTGAGATCGAGGACGGGGTCGAAGGCCTCATCCACGTCTCGCAGCTCTCTCGCGACCGCATCGAGAACCCGAAGGAGCTCTTCGCGCAGGGCACCGAGCTCGAGGCGGAGGTCACCCAGGTTGACCAGCGCGAGCGCCGGATTTCCTTGAGCGTGCGTTCTCTGATGCAATCAGCGGAGAAAGAGGAGATGCGCCAGTATATGGCCGATGCCGGCGAGGGGTCGCGTTTCTCGCTGGGCGACGTGATACAAGAGAAGCTGCAAAACCGTACCGATGCGGGTGCGGAGGACGCCGAGAATAGCGAAGAGTAAGACTCGTCGACGGGAGTTCGATTCCATGACGAAGAGAGACTTGATCGATGAAATCGTCCGCCTCTATCCGGTTTACTCGCGCCGCGATGCCGAGGTGATCGTCAACTCGGTGTTCGAGAGTATGACCGAGGCGCTGTGCAACGGAGATCGTATCGAGATCCGCGGCTTTGGCAGCTTCGTGGTCAAGCACCGCGAGGCGCGCGAGGGGCGTAACCCGAAGACCGGAGAGATCGTTGCGGTCACCTCCAAGCGAGTGCCGTTCTTCAAGGTCGGCAAAGAGCTCAAGGGTCGGGTAGACGCCGGCTACTCGGCGACTGAGACGGCCGCCACCGAATCGACGCAGGGTTAGCCACCTCTGATGAAAGTCCTGTGGGCGCCATGGCGCCTTGCGTACGTCGAGACCGGTGGAAAGACGGAGGGCTGTATCCTCTGTGACTATCCACGCCTCGACTCTCCGGACAAGAGGCGAGAGGCGCTCGTCTTGCGCAGCAACGACCGGGCCTCGGTGATCATGAACCTTTATCCGTATGCCAGCGCGCACCTGATGGTGTCGCCTCGCGAGCATACCGCCGATTTTGCGGGCCTGGGCGCGGAGGCGGCCGCGGGCCTGCAATCCGAGTTGCAAATTGCAGTGGCGGCTCTCGAGAAGGCTTTTGCGCCTGGCGGGATGAACATTGGCATGAATCTCGGCCGTGCGGCCGGAGCAGGGATAGACGACCACTTGCACTGGCACGTGGTGCCGCGCTGGCAAGGCGACACCAACTTCATGCCGCTGCTTGCCGAGACGCGGGTAATGCCACAGCACCTCGAGGAAACCTACGATCGCCTGCTGGCAGTGTTCGAGGAGTTCAAATGAGAGTCATCAAGACCATTCTGTACACGTTTCTCGTGGTGGCCGGCATCATGCTGGCCAGCGTCAACATGGAGCCGGTGAATTTCATCTACCTGCCTGCTGTGCCCTTCTCGCCGGTGCCGGAGGGCGCGGCTCTGGAGCTTCCGCTCTCCCTGGCGATCCTCGCCGCCGTGGTGCTGGGCACGCTGATCGCCGGCACCGGTTCCCTGGTGGAGCACATTCGCCTGCGCGCGGGGGTGCGCAAGCAGACCAAGCGCAATGACCGCCTGCAGAAGGAGATGGAGGGGGTGCGCGGCGAGCTGCAGCAGGCCGTCCGCCGCGCCGAGGAGGCCGAGGAGAGGGCCAACCAGGCTGGCAAGCGTGCCGAGGCTGCCGAGAGAAGCGGCGCGGAAGCGACCGCCGGAGCTGGCGACGCGCAACTTGCGGCCGAGGACGTTGACGACGAGGTCGCTTGAGCCCCGCCTGCCGTAGGCCTGTCTCTCACCGGCCCGACCCTTCGCGCACGGCTATTGCGCCCGACACCTTTTCCGAACGTTGCTGCACCGGCAGTACGCTCGTATAGTGCTTGGCGTCATGACACGACCATCGACGCTCTCCGAGCTCAAGGCAAGCGGCTACGAGCCGCGTACGATACGTGAAGAACTGCGTTCGAACCTGATCGCGCGCCTTGCCGGAGACGAGGCTGCGGCCCCGCTCTTCGAGGGCATCATAGGTTACGACGACAGCGTCATACCGGAACTCGAAAATGCGCTGCTTTGCGGCCACCACATAATCATTCTCGGCGAACGCGGGCAGGCCAAGACACGGCTCATTCGCGGCCTGGTGTCGTTACTCGACCCCGTCGTCCCGGCGGTTGCCGGCTGTGAGATAAACGACGACCCTTTTGCGCCGGTGTGCGCGAGGTGCAGGCGGCGGGTTGGCGAAGATGGTGATGAGCTGGCGATCGCCTGGACGCCGCGGGCGGACCGCTACGGCGAGAAGCTGGCCACCCCGGACGTGACGATCGCCGACCTCATCGGTGAGATCGATCCCGTGAAGATCGCCGAGGGCCGTCACATGGCCGACGAGGAGGCCATGCACTTCGGCCTGATACCGCGCAGCCATCGCGGCGTGTTCGCCATCAATGAGCTGCCTGACCTGACCGAGAGAGTCCAGGTCGGACTTTTCAATTTGATGGAGGAGCGCGACCTTCAGATACGCGGATACAAGGTGCGCCTGCCGGTGGACGTGCTGGTCGTGGCCACCGCCAATCCTGAGGACTACACCAGCCGCGGGCGCATCGTCACCCCGCTAAAAGATCGCTTCGACGTCCAGATCCGGACCCACTATCCGCGCACTTTGGAGGATGAGATCGCTATCCTCGACCTCGAGGTTCCGGGCACTCCGCGCGGCGGACGCCCGTTGCGCGTGCCCGGCTTCATGAAAGAGATCGTCGCGCGCGTGACGATGGCGGCGCGCGTGGCCCCAGAGGTCAATCAATCCTCGGGCGTGAGTGTGCGGGCGACGATCAGCAACTACGAGACGCTGTTGGCCAACGCCGAAAAGCGTGCCGTGCGCTGCGACGAGCCGGAGATCGCTCCACGCATCAGCGACCTTCACGCGATCGTGGCCTCGACCAGCGGCAAGCTCGAGCTCGAGTACAGCTTCGAGCAGGACAAGGAGACCGACGTCATCGATCGTCTGCTTGCCGTCGCGGTCAAGGCGACTTTTGACGAGCACATCACTCTGTCCGATCTGCAGCCGGTGATCGACTACATGGGCGAAGGATGGGGTGTGGCAGTTTCCGACTCGATGCCGTCGAGCGAGTACACCGAGGGGGTCGCGTCGATAACCGGCCTGCACGCAGTGATCGACACGCTGGGCCGCTTCGAGAGCCCGGGTCTGATGGCCTCGGCGGCCGAGTTCGTCTTCGAGGGGCTCCACCTCAACAAGAAGGTCAACCGGGAGCGCGCGGGCGGGCGCCTGAGCTACGGCACCTGAGGAAGGGCCGGTCGTGCGTGCGCGCTACACGAGCTGGGACGGGACGCAGGAGGTCCGGCTCGACCCCGACGAGATCTTCGAGAAGCTCGCCGAGCACCTTTCTCTTACCGACGACCTGCAAGAGGCGATAGACCGGCTGCTACGCGAAGGCATGAGCGGACGGGAGTTCGAGGTCGTGGGACTCGACGAGATCCTCGACCGCGTCCGTGACGCACTCGACGACATCTACAGCCGCTTCAGCCTGGACCATTCGCTGGATACACCGCGTGCGGCGCTGGACGACCTCCTCGAACTCGAGCAGGACGCCCTCGGCGACCTCGACGAGAACGATCCCGCCCGCCGGGCTGGCGACTTTCTTGCGCGATTGCCCCATGCCATGGACGAGGCCCTCGACCGCCTGCGCTACTTCGAGTTCATGGACCCGGATGCGGCCCGCGAGTACGGCGATCTGGAGGAGAGTGCGGAAGACATAGGCCGGGTGGCGCGCTTCGTGCGCCGCTACGGGAAGCTCTTCCACGGCTCGGAGAGCCTGGATTTTGCCGACACGCTCGAGCTCATCGACAAGGTCGAAGCGCTGCGCGAGCTCGAGAATCTGCTCTTCAACCGGGAATTCGACGGTGTCGATGTCGAGCGCTTTGCCGAGCTCGTCGGTGAGGAAGTGGTCGCCGGAATAGAGAGGCTCAGAGAGGCCCTCTCCATGCTCACCGATGCCGGCTACGTAGTCTCGAAAGGGGGTACCTTCACGCTTTCACCCAAAGGCGCGCGCCGGCTTGGCCAGCTCGCGTTGCGCGAGATCTACGGCGAACTCCTGTTTCAATCCTCAGGGCGCCACGACACCAGGCGGAGCGGACCGGGCGAGATCGATATCGAGTTCAGCAAAGCGTACGAGTTCAGCGACCCCATGCACATCGACGTGGTCTCCACGCTGCGCAACGCGGTCAGGCGCGGCCAGGGCGTGCCGGTCTCGCTTTCCGCGGGCGATCTCGAGGTGTTCTCGAGCAGGCGCAACACGCGCACATCGACGGTGCTGCTTCTCGACATGAGCTGGTCGATGAGCTGGGAGGGGCGTTTTGCCGCCGCCAAGAAGGTGGCGCTGGCCATGGAGTGCCTGATGCGCTCGCGCTACCCGCGCGACTACTTCGGGGTGGTCGGCTTCTACACCCGGGCCGTCGAGCTCGAGCTGAGGGACTTGCCCGAGGTCACCTGGAACATGGGCGACCCGTTCACCAATTTGCAGGACGGACTCCGTCTGGGGGCCGAGCTTCTCGGTCGCCATCCGAGCGGCAACCAGCAGATGATCATCATTACAGACGGCCAGCCGACGGCGTATTTCGCCGAGGGCCGTCTTTTCTGCGAGTGGCCCATGAGCATCGGCGGGCTCTCCACGCGGGCCACTGCCGAGACGCTCAAGGAAGTCGATCGCGTGACCCGGCGCGGCATAGTCCTAAACACTTTCATGCTCGACGACAGCCCGCCGTTGCGCAGTTTCGTCGACAAGGTGACCTCCATCAACAAGGGCAGGGCCTTCTACACGACCCCCGACAGACTTGGGCACTTTCTCCTGGTTGACTACGTTGGCCGTCGCCGCAAAGTCCTGTGATCGGTGGCTGCCACTGCTAATCCGAGCTTGAAGCTCACGCCCGTCATGCAGCAGTACCTCGAGATCAAGCGTGATCACGAGGATGCGGTGCTGTTCTTTCGGATGGGCGACTTCTACGAGATGTTCTTCGAGGACGCCGAGCGCGCTTCGGAGATTCTCGACATCGCGCTTACCTCGCGCAACCGCAACGAGCCCAACCCCATTCCCATGTGCGGCGTGCCGTACCATTCGGCGCGCCGTTACATCGCGCGGCTGCTCGAATCGGGCCAGCGTGTGGCCATGTGCGAGCAGGTCGAGTTACCGGGAGCCGGCTCGCGGCTGGCGCGACGCGCGGTGACGCGCGTCGTGACTCCCGGTACCACACTCGATGAGGAAACGCTGGTACCGGAGCGCAGCAACTACCTGGCGGGAATTGCCTGCGTGGGCATTACCTGGGGGATGGCGATCACGGACTTCTCGACCGGCGAGGTCAGGGTGACGGAAGCGGCCAGCCGCGAGGCTCTCGAAGAAGAGCTGATGGCGTTGGCGCCCACCGAGGTGGTTGCCGCGGCCGGCGTCGGTGAGAGCGCACTCGAGGCTCTACGTGCGGCGCTGCCGGGCTGCATGATCGATCCGGCCACCGAGTCGGCAGCCATGCCGGCATCAGGGCTACCGGCGGCCGCCGCCGCTGCCCACATCTGTCTGCTCGGCTACGTGGAGCGTACCCAGGGTGAGCACACCGCTCATCTGCGTGAGCCGGTCTATTACGAAACGGGCTCCTTCTTGCGCTTGGATGCGGCAACGCTTCGCAACCTCGAGCTCTTGGAGTCGAGCCAGGGCGTTGCACGCGGATCGTTGGTTTCCGTCATCGACCGCTCGGTCACCGCCATGGGCAAGCGTTTGATAAGGCGCTGGCTGGTGAGCCCGCTGGCCGAGGCTGCCGCCATCGGCGAGCGCTTGGACGCTGTCGAGAGGCTGGTCGAGGACTACGATCTGCGTAGCGCGCTGCGCGATCGCCTGCGCGAAATCGGCGATCTCGAGCGCCTGGTCGGACGTTTGGGCTCGGCCGCCGCCGGGCCGCGCGATGTGGTTCGCCTGGCCGGGGCGCTTGACGGTGTGGAGGCGATGGAAAGGACGCTGACCTCGGGTGGTCCTGAGTCCGGTGCGACCCCCGACGCGTTGGCCGCGGCGGCCGCCGAGTTCGACGGCCTGCCGGCGGCAAGAGAGCGTATTTGTGCGACATTGCTCGAGGAGGCCCCGGCCACGGCAGCCAAGGGAGGGCTCATCCGCCCGGGTTTTCACGACGAGGTGGATCGCCTGCGTTCGGTGAGCAGCGACGGCAAGGGTTGGATCGCCGCCTTCGAGGCCGAAGAAAAGCGCCGCACCGGGATATCGAGCCTCAAGATCGGCTTCAACAAGGTGTTCGGCTATTACATCGAGGTCACCCACGCCAACCAGCATCTGGTGCCCGAGGGGTACACGCGCAAGCAGACTCTGACCAACGCCGAGCGCTACATCACCGAGGATCTCAAGGCCCGCGAGGCGGAGGTGCTAGGCGCCGAGGAACGGCTCGCGTCCTTGGAGAGCCATCTTTTCGGTGAGCTTCTCGCGGAGCTTGGCGGCTACCAGGTAACGCTCGGCCGTACGGCTGCCGCGCTTGCGGTAGTGGATGCGCTTACCGGACTTGCCGAGACCGCCCATCACAACGACTACGCCAGGCCGGAGTTTCACGAAGGCGGCGCTCTGGAGATCGTCGGCGGCCGTCATCCGGTCGTCGAGGCAACCGGCACAGGCCGCTTCGTTCCCAACGATTGCAGGCTCGATGCCGACGGCTGCCTGGTGATGGTCATCACCGGGCCGAACATGGCCGGCAAGTCTACCTACTTGAGGCAGGTCGCTCTCATTACCCTGCTGGCTCACTGTGGCTCCTTCGTACCGGCCACCTCGGTGCGCATGCCGCTGGTGGATCGCATCTTCACGCGCATTGGCGCGAGCGACAATCTCAGCGCCGGACAGTCCACCTTCATGGTGGAGATGTCGGAGACCTCCAACATCTTGTGCAACATGACCGAGCGATCTCTGGTGGTCCTGGACGAGATAGGTCGTGGCACCTCTACGTTCGACGGCATCTCGATCGCCTGGGCGGTGGCCGAGGCAATGCTCAGGGGAGGCGTGAAGACACTGTTCGCCACCCACTACCATGAGTTGGCCGGGCTGGCCTCCGAGCACGAACAGGTGGAGAACTTCTCGGTGGCCGTACGCCGCTACAAGGGCGAGGTGATCTTCCTCTACCGTGTGGTGGAGGGCCCGACCAGCGGCAGTTATGGCATAGAGGTGGCCCGTCTTGCCGGTGTTCCGGACGAGGTGATCGAAAAGGCGCGCTCGATCCTCGACCGTTTCGAGAGCGGGGCAGGGAGCGCCGCTCTCGCCGAAACCCCTCAGCTGAGTCTGTTCTCGGCCGCCAGGGCGACCGAACGGGAGCCGCCAGGCGATCCGCTGGCCGAAAGATTGGCCACCCTCGATGTGGAGACCCTGAGCCCGCTCGAGGCGCTCAACCTGCTCGCCGCCCTTGTGGAGCAGGCCCGGAAAGCGCAATAATATTCATTCGGTTGGGGTGGTTGTGGAAGTGGCTGGCGGACGGACAGTTGTTGCTCTCCTGTGTCTCGCGCTCTCGTTTGTGGGCGCGGTGGCGGTTCCTTCCGGTGCTGCCGCCACCACCATAGAAAGGATTCGTTACACCTCGGGTCGTGACTACACGCGCGTCGTCATCGACGTAGACGGTCGGGCCGGCTACCAGGCCGCTTTCTTGCGCCCCGAGCCGGCACGAAATCGCCCATCGCGATTCTACCTCGACCTCGACGGCGTACGAGTCGCCCCGGGCATCAGTGAGACCGCCATTGGCGACGCGCGCGTCAGGACCGTCCGTGTCGGCCAGTACACGCGTCACACCGCGCGGGTGGTCATGGATCTCGCCTCGCCGGTCACCCCGAAGGTGTTCTCGCTGGACTCTCCGCCCCGTATTGTGATCGATCTGTCGGACAAGAAGAAGGCCGTGGTTCCGGCTGCGCCGTCGGCGCCGACGCGGACGGTTGCGGTGGCCTCGCCGCGCCGGTTGAGCCCCATAGCCCGTCCGAGTGCGCCGTTGCTGCGCACCTATGTGATTGCGATCGATCCCGGTCACGGCGGCCGCGATCCCGGTGCGCGTGGTCTCAAGGGCGAGAGCGAGAAGGCCATTGTCTCCGACATCTCCCGGCGGGTTTCCGAGAAGCTGCGTCGCGGGATGCGCGCCGAGGTCGTTCTCACTCGCCGCACCGACAATTACGTCTCCCTGGCCGAGCGCAAGAACCTCGCCAATCGCAAGAATGCCGATATCTTCGTCTCGATCCATGCCAACGCGAGCCGCAACCGTAAGGCGCATGGGATCGAGACCTACTACCTCAAGAACACCAACGACCGCGCCACCCTGCGCCTGGCACGCCTCGAGAACGGGGTGGACTCCCTTCTCAAGGGCAGCGACGTCTCCCGCGACGCCGATCTCTCCTACATCCTCTCCGACATGGTGCAGGGCTACAAAGAGTCCGACTCCATCCTGCTGGCGCGCCACATTCAGAAGGAACTGGTACGGCACGTGAGTACGCGCTACAAGATGGTTCGAGACCTCGGCGCGAAGCAGGGCCCGTTCTACGTGCTCGATGGAACCTACATGCCGAGCGTTCTGGTCGAGACCGCCTTTCTTACCCACCCGGAAGAGGGCGGGAGGATTCGTTCGGAGGCCTACCGGGAGGCACTCGCCGAGGGCATCTATCGGGGCATCAAGAGATACCTCGAAGACGACAGGATAGCAGGCGTATACTGAACCTCCGGCGGCTTGCCGTGGAACAAGAAGGATCTGACATGGGGGACGGGCGGCGCTCGTCGCCCTTACCTGAGCCAGCCTCCGCCAGGGGCAGGCTTTCCGAGGTTGCGCGCGTCTATATGGAGGAGGTGCGTGCGGAGGTGGCCGAGGTCCATTGGGCCGGCACCTCGGGGGGGCGGACTGCTGCGCGGCTGGCCACCTGCCTCGACGATCTCATGCGCCTCATCTTCGATGTGGCCACCGAGCGCTTTACCAGTCGCTACGCGCGCACCCGTCAGCAGTGCGCGATCCTGGCCGTCGGTGGCTACGGTCGTTGTGAGCAGAGCCCCCACTCGGACATCGACTTTTTGGTTCTTCACTCCGGTCGCGTCACGCCCTACGTCGAGACGATAAACGAGTCGTTCGTCTACACGCTGTGGGACGCGAAACTCGACCTCGGACACGCGGTGCGCAACGAGGAGGAGTGCCTTCGGCTGGCCGAGCGGGACATTACGGTGAGAACCGCGATCATGGACGGCCGTTTCCTGTGCGGCAGCGAGGAGCTGGCCGAGCGCTTTGCCGAAAAAGTGAAGGGGCCGCTTACCACCAAGGATGCCAAGGCGTTTGTCGAGGCCGTACGGGCGGACACCGTGGACAGGCATGAGCGCAACGGCGGGTCGGTGTTCATGCTCGAGCCGAACGTCAAGGAGGGCAAGGGCGGGCAGCGCGATCTGCACGCGGCGTTGTGGTTGGCCCGGGCATGCAAAGGGATAGCCGACCTACACGGCCTACTCGAGAATGACTTCATCAGCGAGACGGAGTGCGAGGAACTCGTGGCGGCGCACGAGTTCATGCTACGCGCGCGCCACTCGCTGCATCTGCTGAGCGCTTCCAAGACCGATCAGCTCACCTTCGAACGGCAGCAGGCCATCGCCGAGGGCTTCGGTTACTGCACCGAGGGACGCAATCCCGCCTCTGATATGTTCATGCGCGACTACTATCACCACGCTGCCATCATGAGCCGCATCACCAACGACGTGGTCTCACGCATGACGGCATCGACGCAACGTACGGGGCTTTTCGGGCGCCTTGCCACCCAGCGCTTTGTCCGTCCCGGTGTGACGGTGACCGGGGATCGTCTCGTGATAGAGGAAGGCAGTGTAGACAAGGACCCGCTCAACCTCGTCCATGCTTTCGTTGATTCGCAACGCCTGGACGTGGCGTTCTCGCCGACCACGCGCGAGACCCTGCGCAAGAACCTGGACCTGCTCACCCCCGAGCTCTGTGCCGGCGAAGAGGCGGTAGCGGCGCTCTTCGAGATACTACGAGCGCCGGACGGCGTGTACCGGACCCTGGCCAACATGAACCGGCTCGGTGTCCTCGGCCGCCTGATTCCCGAGTTCGGACGCCTGTTCTGCATGGTCCAACACGACCACTATCACGTGTATACCGTCGATCAGCACTCTTTGGTTGGCGTACGCGAGCTCGAACGGTTGCGGGCAGGCGCGTATCGCGAGGCCAGCCCGTTTCTCACCGACATCATGCGGCAGTGCGACCAGCCGGAGCTGCTGTTCCTGGCCATGATGTTTCACGACCTGGGCAAGGGCTACGGCGGAGACCATGACGAGCGAGGGGCGGTGATGGTGCGCGACATCGCGCGCCGTCTCTTTCTCAACGAGGACGACTGCGCCGCGCTCGAGTACCTTGTTCGCAACCACCTGCTGATGTCTACGCTTGCCCAGAAGCGCGACGTCTCCGACCCCAACCTGGTGCTCGATCTGGTCACGCAGGTCGAGACTCCACGCAACCTCCTGTTGCTCTACCTTTTGACATTCGCCGACCTCAAGGCCGTCGGGCCCCAGGTCTGGAGCGGGTGGAATGATCACCTCCTGGCCGAACTCTACCGCAGCGCGGCCCATCTGTTCGCCAAGGGGATCGTGACGGAGGCCGACCTCGCGGAACGCGCCGAGCGTATAAAGAAGCGCCTTGCCGCCAGGGCTACTGCCGATCTAGAGCGTACCCGCATGCAGGAGTTCCTCGGCACGCTGCCCGATTCTTATTTCTTGTCCCACGAGGACGACACCATCGTGGATCACTGGCGGCTGCACGAGTCGATAGGGGATGCTCTGTTCCGCCCGGGGGTCGTCCACTACCCGGAGCGAGGCTTCACCGAGTTCACCCTTTGTACCCGCGACCGGCGCGGCTTGTTCAGCAGGGTCACCGGCGTGCTGACTTCTCATGGCTTGAGTGTGCTCAGCTCGCGGCTGACTACCTCGTCGGCGGGGTGGGTGATCGACGTCTTCCGCGTGGAGCATTCCGACCGCGTCGGCAACGGAGAGTCGTCGGCCGGCGGTGCAGACGTTGACGATGGAACGGTCGCCGACGATAGAACGGTAACGGCGAGCGATCCGGTGCTTTGGGACTCGATCAAGCACGATTTGGACGCCGTGCTTGGTGGCAGTGTCGAAGTCGAGGATCTGGTGTCTCGCTGGCTGGACGGGCGCAGGCCGCGGATTGGAGACCGGGCGCCAGTGCGCGGCCCGTACGCGCGCGTGGAGATCGACAATACCGCCTCGCGCGACTCCACGGTCATAGACGTCTATGCCTCGGACCGCCCCGGGCTGCTCTTTACCATCGCCAACGCTATCTACGAGCTCGGCCTGTCGGTTTATGCGGCGGTGATCTCCACCCAGGCCACCGACGTGATCGACGTCTTCTACGTGACCGACCAGAACAACGGTAAGATAGAAGACGAGGGAGAGCTGGCGAGAATCCGCGAGGCAATCGTCACGGCCATCATGGGCGAATCCGCTGGCGCGCAAACGCGGCCGGCCGTGCTGGGGTAATCCGATGCAAGAGACCCCGCTCAGCACGGCAGTAGACCGCTACCTCGACCATCTTGCCGCAGAACGCGGACTGGCGAGAAACAGCCTGGATGCCTACGCCCGAGACCTCGGCCAGTTTCTCGGCGCTATGAAAGCACGCGGCCGCACGAGCCTCGAAGAAGTGAGTCGTGACGATATGGTGCTCTTCATCGAAGACCTGACCGCGGCCGGCCTGGCGTCTTCTTCGCGCTCTCGCTGTCTCTCAGCCGTGCGCGGCCTCTTCAAGTATCTGGTTGCAGAAGGGAGTATCGACACCAATCCCGTGCGCGATCTGCGCGGCGGCATCAACAGTCAGCGTGTACCGAAGCAACTCGGCGCCGCCGACGTGGAGCGGTTGCTGGCCGCGCCCGGCTGCGACGGTGCATTGGCGTTGCGCGACCGGGCCATGCTCGAGCTTCTCTACGGCTGTGGCCTTCGGGTATCCGAGCTCGTCGGGCTCGAGACCTCTCGGGTGAATCTGCGCGACGGCTATCTGACGGTGGTGGGCAAGGGGTCGAAGGAGCGTGCGGTTCCCGTGGGCCGCGCCGCTCTGGCCGCCCTGCGCGACTATCTGGCCAAGGGCAGGGTCGAGCTC